>JACXTQ010000323.1 GCA_016919605.1 Methylovulum sp. | reverse complement strand
CTCTAAAGCCCAAGGAAGGTTTGTTAAAATCTAAGTTAATACTCAACGACTCATCAGAGAACAGCACCGGCTTAGGTGTCTCTTGCTTAGGTGGCTCCGGTTTGGGTGGCTCTTGTCCAAATGTATCATCCAGTGAAAAGTCAAGCGCCCGGTAACTTTCTTCAAGGTTTTGGGAACGGCTAGGCTGCAAGGTTTCAAAAGTGATGCCGCTATCATCGCCGTTCGCACCCATGTCAAGGGAACTGAAATCAAAATCAAGCCCGGCAAAATCATCACTGGTAGGTGCTGCCGACGGCTCCGCCTTGGCAACAGGCATTTTGGCTTTTTCAGGTTCGGAAAAGTCAAAATCAAAGCTTTCTAGACTATCCTTAACGCCTACGGGCGCAGAGGGGGCCGCCGCCAGGTTATCATTGGCAACCGCAGGTTGCGGTTCTGGCTTGATAAATGACAAGGCATCAAGATCAAAGTCAATGTCGTCATTATTGGCCTGAGCTTCCTCTAGTGGCTTAACGGCTCCAACCGTTTTACTTATGTCGGCATCAAGATCAAACAAAGGATTGGCCGCATTACTTTCCTCATCGCTATAAAACAGCTCTTCAAACGAGGCCAAGTCAAAATCCATTTCATCTGACTTGCTGTCAACCACATCGGTAAACACTTGCTGTTCATCGGCAACCGGACGTTTTTTCACCTCAACGGAATTGCTCGCTTGAGCCGCGAAAAATATCGAGTCAGGGCAAATTTCACTGCCCATTTCCGTGACTTTGCCCCAAAATGTAGGGTTGTCGATTTTACCTTCATCAATCAGTTGGCCGGTGTATTGTTCAAACGCCTGTTTATTTTCATGGGCATAAAAAATTTCCAGCAACTTCAGTTTAAATTCATCACGGTCAGGTTGCTCGTCAATGGCATGGCGCATCAGCTCTTCCGCCTGTTGATAGCGGCCATAAGCCAAATACACATCAGCTTCGGAAATGGGGTCGATTTCCGCCTGATCCATATCAAAAACGTCAAATTCACCGCTATTGAAATCACTGACGAAAAGGTTATCCTCAGCAAATTCACCACTACCGCTATCCTGATCCGCTTCGGCATATAAATCGGGCGATTTTGAGCGGCCTGAAACGCCTGCCACATCAAAGGAATTGGCGGCGGCGGACTTACGCTTTTGCAACCAGAGCCAAGAAGCCAAGCCGAACAGGCCAAGACCTAGGGCAACATAGCCCAAATATTCCCAAACAGAAATTTCTTCCACAGGGACGGGAGGCGGCGTGACACGGTGCACTGGCGGCTTGACAGGCGGTGCTGGCGGCTGTGGTTTGGCGGCTACTGCCCCAGGCTGGGTTGCCGTAGATACGGTAGGCGTGACAGGCGGAACTTTAGTTTCGGCGGGGCTAGGTGCCGGCACGGGCTGCGCCACCACCGGTTTGACAGGTTCCGTGACCGTTGGTGGTGTCACTTGTGCAGGGGGAGCCGCCACCACTGGTGGCGGCTCCTTGGTTGCTTGGGGTTGGTTTTGTAAGGCGGCGAGCTGCTGGTCTTTTAAGGCCATCAGTTCTTGCATGGTGGCCAATTGCTTTTCTAAAGCCGCAATCCTCGCGCTTATCCCCGCATCCGCCGCGCCGCCTTGTGCGCCCGTATTTTGCTGCCCAGCCGATTGGGTCGCCGTTGGCACAACCGCATTTTGGCTGACACTGTCTTGGCTAGGTGCGCTTAAGGTCAGCTGCTTGTTGGCGGCATTATCCGCCGCTATCTCGCTGGCCGGAATACGGGGCACCGAAGCGGGTCTTTTCCAAGCCTGCATTTGGCGATTGAACTCTTCCAAGGCATCACCTTGAGACAGCTTTACAATGTCTTCCTGGGCAGGGATTTTCAAAATTTTGCCACGGGCCAGGGCGTTCATATTGGCTTTATAAAACGCCCCAGGGTTGGCTTCATACAAGGCGACCATCAACTGCTCGGAGGAAACCCCAGCGCTTTTGTCGATACTTTCGGCTATTTTCCACAACGTATCATTGCGCCCCACCGGCCCATAAACACCGCCACCACCGCTGGCAGTGACCCGTGGGCGGGATTTGCGCTCCCGTTGTACGGGTGGCGGGTAGTCTTGCCGACGGTATTGCCCACGTCCATAGCTTTCCGCCGCTTGTGTTAGCGGAGCAGCGGTTTGGGCATAGTCATCAGGCGGATCAACCAACAGCGTAAATTCGCGGAACAAATCACCTTTAGGCCAACTGACCTGCAACAAAAAATCCAAGAACGGCTCTTTTAGGGCCTCATGTGACGTGATCTTAATGACCACCTGATGGTTATCCATCGAGAGGGTCTGAAATTTGAGGCTGGACAAGAAGTAACTCCAAGGTATCCCCGTCTCATCAAATTTATCAGGTGCCGCCAGAGTAACCTTAATGTCACTGGCTTTTTCCCCAGGTGATAAGACCAATGCAATCTCAGCATCCACGTTTTGATTAAGGGCTGAGTGCAATTTAATCTCGCCTATCCCCAAAGGATAGGCACTAGCCGGCAGCAAAAACGATACGACCGCTAAGGTTTTAGTTAAATTACGCACACCGCTCTCCTTCAAAATAGTTACCACGGTCTCTTACCATGAACAGTCAAATGTTAAACTAATCTTAGACTAGATGTGAATTTTTACCAGCACTTCTGCTATTTGTATACTGTTTAAAGCGGCACCCTTGCGTACATTATCACCCACCACCCACAAATCCAAGCCTTTAGGATGGGATATGTCTTCCCTGATACGCCCGACAAAAACGTTGTCATTGCCTGAAGAATCGGTGACTGCGGTCGGATAACCGCCATCTTTGTGCTCGTCAATGACCGTCACGCCGGGTGCCTTCAATAGCAACGCCCGTGCCGTCGCCGCATCAATCTTATCACGCGTTTCGATATGCACTGCCTCAGAATGACCATAAAAAACCGGCACCCGTACCGCTGTGGCATTGACCTTAATACGCCCGTCACCCAATATTTTTTGGGTTTCCCAGACCATTTTCATCTCTTCTTTGGTATAGCCATTGTCAAGGAATACATCAATTTGCGGCAGGACATTAAAAGCTATTTGTTTGGGGTAGACACGGCTGCTGATCGGCTGCATGTTCAGCAAGGCCAAGGTTTGCTTGGCCAGCTCTTCGATCGCTTCCTTGCCTGTGCCGGACACCGCCTGATAAGTGCAGACATTGATGCGCTCAATACCCACAGCGTCATAAATGGGCTTTAACGCCACCAACATCTGGATAGTTGAACAATTGGGATTAGCGATAATCCCGCGATTTTTGTAATCGGCAATTTTTTCCGGGTTCACCTCTGGCACAACCAACGGAATGTCATCATCATAGCGGAACTGTGATGTATTATCTATGACGATACAGCCCGCCGCCGCCGCTTTAGGGGCATATTCAGCCGACACGGCGGCTCCGGGGGAAAACAGGCCAATCTGCGCCTTAGAAAAATCAAAAGTCGCCAAATCTTGCACGGCCAACGAGCCGCCCTTAAATGGGATACGCTTGCCGACCGACTGGCTGCTGGCCAACGCATACACCTCACCGAGCGGAAAATCACGCTCTTCCAAAATAGCCAACATGGCTTCGCCGACAGCACCGGTCGCGCCGACTACGGCAACATTATATAGCTTGGTCATCAGACACCTTCTTTTAAAGCAGAAATTACCGCATCACCCATCACTGGGGTGCTTACTTTTTGCATACCTTCCGAATAAATGTCAGCGGTGCGGACATTGGCATCCAAAGCAGTATTGACCGCCTGTTCAATACGCTCAGCGGCATCAGCCCGATTGAACGTATAGCGCAACATCATCGCCACCGACAAAATTGTCGCTAAAGGATTGGCGATCCCCTTACCGGCAATATCCGGTGCGGAGCCGTGAATCGGCTCATACATGCCTTTACCGTTGGCATCCAACGAAGCTGATGGCAACATACCTATAGAACCTGTCAACATGGCAGATATATCCGAGAGAATATCGCCGAACATATTAGAAGTCACCAACACATCAAATTGTTTAGGTGCCCGCACCAGTTGCATAGCGGCGTTATCGACATAAAGATGGCTCAGTTCTACATCTGGATACTGCTTACCGATTTCTGCCACCACCTGCCGCCATAACTCGGTGCATTCCAAGACATTGGCCTTATCTACCGAACATAGGCGACGATTTCTTTTTTGCGCGGTCTGAAAGGCGACGTGAGCGATGCGACGAATTTCCGACTCACTGTACACCAAGGTGTTGTAGCCTTGTTTTTCGCCATTATCTAGTAACCTGACCCCGCGTGGCTGGCCAAAATAAATGCCACCAGTCAATTCCCGGATAATCATAATGTCAAGACCAGCGACTATCTCAGGCTTGAGCGTGGATGCGGCGACCAGTTGCGGATATAAAATAGCCGGACGCAAATTAGCGAACAGTTGCAAATGTGAACGTAAACCCAGCAAGCCTTTTTCAGGACGCATGGAAATGTCCAAAGATTCCCATTTATAGCCGCCCACCGCCCCCAATAAGATAGCGTCCGCTTGTTTTGCCAACGCCAAGGTCTGGTCAGGAAACGGCGTACCATGGGCATCATAAGCCGCACCGCCAATCAAGCCATATTCAAAAACTAAGCCCAAGTCCATGTCGGCGTTTAAATACTCCAGCACCTTAACCGCTTCGGCAACGATTTCTGTCCCTATGCCATCGCCTGGCAAAACTGCAATTTTTTTTGTCATGATGTTGTCAACCTTCTTCCATCCATTATTTTTAACATAAGTTTCTAACTTCCTACCTTAACGGCTTAAAACAGCCACGGTGCCCGTTGGGTTCGGGCAGTTTCATAAGCGGCAATCGCGTCGGCGTGCTGCAATGACAAGCCAATATCATCCAAGCCATTCAAAAGCCGATATTTACGGTTGCCATCAATCTCAAAAGTGATAGTTTGACCGCTGGGCGTGGTGATTTGCTGTGCATCCAGATCAATCAGCAAATGGTAGCCATCGACCATTTCCTGAAACAGTGCGGCCACAGTGGCTGCTGGCAAAGCTATCGGTAACAGACCGTTCTTAAAGCAATTGTTATAAAAAATATCGGCAAAACTGGGCGCAATGATGGCTCTAAAACCAAAATCTTCCAACGCCCATGGGGCATGTTCACGCGAAGAGCCGCAACCAAAATTTTCCCGCGCCAACAAAATTTGCGCCCCTTGGTATTGGGGTTTGTTCAGGACAAAATTTGCGTTCAATGGCCGGTGCGTACAGTCCATTTCCGGTTCACCATGATCCAGATAACGCCACTCATCGAACAAATAAGGGCCAAATCCGGCACGGCGTATCGACTTGAGGAACTGCTTGGGGATGATGGCATCAGTATCGACATTGGCGCGGTCCAGCGGCACAACGAGGCCATCTAATAAGGTAAATGCTTGCATAATATTAGTGATTGGAAATTGCATTGTTAGTGCTGTTCAAAAACAAAAAACTAAGATCGATTGATAGCCTGACCTACTTTTTCAATATCTTTACCGATACCGTGCAGGGTATTGCAAGCCGACAGCAGCAAACTTGCTACCATAAGCAGTAAAAGTGTTTTTGTTTTCATACGCCCGCCCTCTAGTTTAGACGACCGGCCATTGCCGGACATCGACAAAATGCCCGGCAATGGCCGCCGCCGCCGCCATTGCCGGGCTTACCAAATGTGTACGTCCGCCATAGCCCTGACGGCCTTCAAAATTACGATTAGATGTCGAGGCACAGCGCTCGCCCTCCTCCAAACGGTCGGCATTCATCGCTAAACACATCGAGCAACCTGGCTCACGCCATTCAAAACCGGCGGCCAGAAAAATTTGATCCAAACCTTCAGCTTCCGCCTGACGCTTGACCAAACCGGAACCTGGCACCACCATGGCCAACTTGACGCTAGCCGCCTTAGCCTTGCCTTTGGCAACCGCCGCTGCCGCCCGTAAATCTTCTATACGCGAATTGGTGCAAGAACCGATAAAAACTTTGTCAACGGCAATATCCGTAATCGCTTGTCCGGCCACCAGCCCCATGTAGTCCAAGGCCCGCACCATGCTTTGTTGTTTGACAGTATCGGTTTCTAAAATTGGATCAGGCACATGGCCATTGACCGCCACCACCAATTCCGGTGATGTCCCCCAAGTGACTTGGGGCAAAATGGCGTTAGCTTCCAGTTCGATGACCTTATCAAACACGGCATCGACATCCGAATGTAATTCGCGCCATACGCGTTCCGCCATAAACCAATCCGCGCCTTTAGGGGCATAAGGGCGGCCACGGCAATAATCGATGGTGACATCGTCAACCGCCACTAAACCGGCCCGTGCACCCGCTTCTATCGCCATATTGCAGACAGTCATCCGCCCTTCCATAGACAAAGAGCGGATAGCCTCGCCAGCAAACTCAATGGTATAGCCATTGCCGCCAGCCGTGCCGATAGCACCGATGATCGCCAAGACAATATCCTTCGCCGTCACTCCGGCCCCCACTTGGCCATTGATCTTAACCAAAAAATTTTTGGCTTTTTTCTGGACCAAACACTGGGTTGCCAACACATGCTCAACTTCGGACGTGCCTATGCCAAACGCCAAAGCGCCAAAGGCGCCGTGCGTGGAGGTATGGGAGTCGCCACAGACCACAGTCATGCCGGGCAAGGTCGCGCCTTGTTCGGGGCCGATTACATGGACTATCCCCTGACGGGTATCGTCCATAGCAAATTCGGTGATGCCAAATTCTGCGCAATTGCTGTCCAGTGTTTCCACTTGCAGGCGTGAAATCGGATCGGCAATTCCTTGATCACGGTCAGTCGTCGGCACATTATGGTCGGCAACTGCCAAATTTCTGTCCGTCCGCCACGGTTTACGCCCAGCTAGGCGCAAACCCTCAAAAGCTTGCGGCGAGGTCACCTCATGCAGCAAATGGCGGTCAATATAAATCAACGCCGAACCGTCGTCTTCAGTATAGACGACATGATCGGCCCATAATTTGTCATACAGTGTTTTACCCGGCATAACTGTCCTAAATGCAAGTGCCGCAAGCGGCTAAGTTAATGATACCAATTCCCTAAATCCGACCCTTAAGCCAAAATGGCGAAGACTTTTTGGGTGATTTCATCAACCGTACCCACGCCGGTAATCGAACCGAAGCTAACGCCTTTACCCGCCGCCGAATAATAACTGACTAAGGGCTTGGTTAATTCATGATAAACCGCCAAACGCTTACGCACGGTTTCTTCTTTGTCGTCATCACGTTGGATCAGGGGTTCTTGGGTCACATCGTCAACGCCCTCCACTTTAGGCGGGTTAAATGCGACATGATACGTGCGACCTGATGACAAATGCACCCGCCGTCCGGCGATACGTTTGACGATCTCCTCATCTTCGACCACAATTTCAATCACCGTGTCAATTGTGACACCCATCGCTTCCAAGCCTTCCGCTTGGGCAATAGTACGCGGGAAACCATCCAATAAAAAACCCTTGGCGCAATCGTCTTGGGCGATCCTTTCTTTAATCAATCCTAAAATGATGTCATCGGACACCAAGCCACCGGCATCCATCACTTTTTTTGCGGCCACGCCTAATGGGGTTCCTGCGCGTACCGCCGCCCTGAGCATATCTCCCGTTGAAATTTGCGGTATACCGTATTTTTCGGTAATAAACTGGGCTTGGGTTCCTTTCCCCGACCCGGGGCTCCCTAACAGGATAATGCGCATGAACTAACTCCGTTGTATTTATAAATGCTTGCTGAAATGATTATCCGCCCCATAAAGGCTTTATCGGCGGATAAAAGTATAACTCGATATTTTATAATACTTCTTCGTTAATCTCTTTTAAAAAATATCAATTTTTCACTTTATAGTGAATTCCTACCTTTTTGGCAGTTAAAAAGTTACCCTAGAGGCTCAAACAGCCGCTGGTAAGCACGCGCGGCAAGCTCTGGCTCATGGTCAAATAAACCACCGATAACCGCCAGAAAATCAGCCCCCGCCGCGATCAGCTCCGCCCCATTTTCCGGCAAAATACCGCCAATGGCGACAATGGGAACTTGCAAGCACTGTTTGGCTTGCCGCAGGCTTTCTTGGCTGGCAGATGCCGCCAGCGGCTTGGACATGGACGGGAAAAACCGTCCGAAAGCGACATAAGTCGCGCCTTGCTGTTGCGCGGCAAGCGCCCTGTCAACGCTGTCATAACACGACACGCCAATGATGGCCTCCGGCCCCAAACACTCCCTAGCCCAAGCAATATCACCGTCATCCCTGCCCAGATGCACACCATCGGCGGCAACGGCTGCGGCTAAGCCGACATCGTCATTGATAATCAGCGGCACTTGCTGCTGATGGCACAACGACACCAAAGCCGTGGCCAAGGCCACCGCATCATCAGGCTGTTTGTCACGGTATTGGACTAGCGCCGCCCCGCCGCGAATGGCGGCAGCCACCTCATCAAGAATGGCCGTAGCGGATTTTTGCCCGGTTTGGGTGATGGCGTATAAGCCACGTTCGGGGAGTTTCATACCTCGTCTTCCATCCAAAAAAAACGATTGGGGTTATACTGCCCCCGCCCCGTCCGGTACGCTGTGTTTAACGAATTCCAAGTGTATTCTTGAGCTTCCAGAACCGCTTGTATCGGTGACAAGCCGTGCGCAATCAGAGCCGCGACACTGGTCGCCAAGGTGCAACCGGAGCCGTGATAACTTTCCGGCAAACGCTCCCAAGTATAGGTTTCCCAACAGCGTTCATCATGGAACAATTGGTTTTGGACACTGGGCGTGGATTCATGGGTTCCGGTAATCAGCACATACTCACTGCCCGCCTCCAATAACGACAATCCGCACTCATCCAAATCATCCAGATTTGCCAGCTTACGTGCCTCATCGCTATTAGGGGTCAATACGGTCGTGCAAGGCAACAACAAATCTACCAGCGTGGCGACTAGGCGGTCATTGCCTAAATCAGCACCACCACCTGCGGCCAACACCGGATCAAAAACCACGGGAATATCTGGGTATTGCTTAAGTATAGCATAAATGGCCAGTGCCGTCTCATGGTGGCCAATCAAGCCGATTTTGAAGGCATTGACAGCCATATCGTCAAGCAAGGTTTTCGCCTGGCTAATGATATTTTCCGAGCTTTGCGGTATCAGCCTTTTGACATTGCGGGTATCCTGCTCGGTCAATGCCGTAATCACGCTCACCGCATGGCATTGATGGCTGACCAAGGTCTCAATGTCAGCTTGTATACCCGCGCCGCCACTGGGATCGTGGCCGGAAAATGACAGGACAATAGGACGGGTGGGGTTCATTGGGGTTCCTTTAATACCATAATACCAAAAACTTAGTTATAGCGTACTATGCGGTTGTTATCCGCCAAAACAAGAAGGGTGGGAAGTCGGCACAGCATAGACAGGGTGTATGAAGCCATGACATGCCTTATCCATAATGCCAAAAATGCGGGAAAAGGCAAAAAAATCGCCCGGCAACACCTAATGGCCATTATTTTTTCCGTCACTGTCCGGCAACTTCTGGCATCATCTTCCATCCAACTGTTGACGGGAACTTTGACCCGCCAGACTTTTCTATCCAACTTTAAGGAAACTCCATTGGCTACCCATAAATTTGCAAACCGCTTGGTGGTTCTGGACACCGAAACCACCGGACTTAACCCTCAAGAAGGCCACCGGATTATTGAGATAGGCTGTGTTGAGCTGGTCAACCGTCGGCTGACCGGCAAACATTTCCATCATTACCTCAACCCCGACCGAAAAATTGACGAAGGTGCCATCGCAGTTCACGGCATCACTAACGAACAGGTGCAGGACAAGCAACGGTTTCATGACATTGTTGATGAATTCATCGCCTTTATTGACGGTGCGGAACTGATTATCCACAACGCACCATTTGACGTGGGCTTTCTTAACCATGAACTGGCCTTGCTGAAAAAAGCCGGACAACCTAAGCTTGAAAATTATTGCAAGGTGTTTGACACCCTCGCCTTCGCCAGAAAAAAACATTCCGGGCAACGCAACAGCCTGGACGCGCTCTGCAAACGTTACAGCATAGACAACAGTCACCGTGAGCTGCATGGTGCATTGTTGGACTCGGAAATTCTTGCCGACGTGTTTTTGTTGATGACGGGTGGCCAAGCCTCATTGCTTGATGACACGCAAGCCAGCACCACAACGGGTGCCACAAACCAGCAACAGCAACAGCAACAGCAACGGCAAGTGGCCACCGAACGCCCAGCATTGGCGGTAATTGCCTGCACAGATGAGGAACTGGCGGCGCACCAGCAACGATTAGAGGCCATAGTGCGTGCCAGCGGTACCTGCCTGTGGCAGCAATGACGGACTGATGCCTTTACCACGATGGCAGATAGCAATAGACACCTAAAAACAAGTTTTTAGGTGTCTAGGCAGGGTTACTTAGAGGTTAATCGGCGTTTCCACAACAACGCCCGTTAACAGCCTCAGTCTTCCACTTTCGGTTTGGCGCGTCTGGAAGTCGAGCTAATCCGCTTCTTGCTCTTGTCCACTTTTTTAGTGCCGTCATCCGAACGTCTGCCGCCACCTGCCCCGCCTTCCACCTTGGAAATGTTCAAAGGCTGGCCAGCCACGCGGACTTTGCGCAAATCTTGGATCAGGTCTTTGGGCATGCCTGCGGGCAATTCGACAGTGCTGTAATCTTCTTCAATTTTGATACGCGCAATGTGCTTGCCGTCAATGCCCGCCTCATTGGCAATCGCCCCGACGATATTGCCCGGCTTGACACCGTGGGCATGGCCGACTTCGATACGGAACAATTCCATTTCGATATCCGATGCGCCAAAATCACGGCGGGGTGTGCGTTCCCGCTCGCCCCGATCTCCCCGCTCGCTCCTCTCCCTTCTAGGACGGTCTTCACGGTCGCCTCTGGCCTGGGCCTCACTGGCATCGCGGGATTTTTTCGGCAAGTTCTGGACCAGCAATGGGGTGTCACCTTGCACCAGTTTAGCCAAGGCGGCGGCAATTTCCAACGCCGACACATTATGCTCCTGCTGGTATTGCTCAACCAATTGGCTAAAAAAGCTCAATTCTTCCGCCGCCAACGTGTCGGTGATATTTTGCTTAAAGCGGGAAATACGCTTATTGTTAATGACTTCCGTAGACGGCAAGCCCATTTCCTCAACTTTTTGCTTGGTTGCCTTCTCGATGTTCATCAGCAACTTGCGCTCGCGTGGGGCGATAAACAAAATTGCATCGCCGGTGCGGCCCGCCCGGCCTGTCCGGCCAATACGGTGGACATAAGATTCGGTGTCGTAAGGGATGTCGTAATTGACGACATGGGT
>JACXTQ010000322.1 GCA_016919605.1 Methylovulum sp. | reverse complement strand
GTAATGAGTGCTAATGATAATGAGCTTTTGCAGTCTGTCAAGTTCTTTGGCATTATCTGCCCTCACCTAGCCAAATCCGATAACTAATCGGACGTTACGCAGTAACGTTGTTTTACCCCCCGTTTGCCGCGCCGAGCACCGCAGGTTTTGTCGGGATCAGCCCAAAGGGGCGCGGCAAGGATGCCGCGCGGCGGCAGGAGGGCAGGAAGCCCTCTCTGCCGCCCCCCGACAAAATCGAGGAGCGCAGGATGAAGCGGCAATCGGGCCGCCTTTTCTTTGGATACTTTCTTTTGGCGGAGCAAAAGAAAGTATCACGCTTGTCGGTGCGGGAACCGACTTTAAATAAACTATCGCGATAGCGATTCATCTATTTTTTAAATGCGCAAGCAACTGCGTGACATCAATAACTTATGAATGACAACCAACTACTACGCTATAGCCGCCAAATCATGCTGCCGCAAATCGATGTCGACGGACAACAAAAACTGCTCGCCGCAAAAATACTAATTGTCGGCGCAGGCGGCTTAGGCTCACCGGCGGCCATGTATCTGGCGGCGGCCGGAGTTGGTACGCTCACCCTTTATGACGATGATGTGGTGGATTTATCCAACTTACAAAGACAGATTGCTCATCACACCCCTGATATAGGGATGGATAAAACAATTTCAAGCCAACAAACCCTGAATAAATTAAATCCAGACGTGCAGGTAGTTGCCGTCAAGCAACGGTTGGCGGGTGAACTGCTTGATAAAGAAGTAAAAAAAGCCGATGTGGTACTGGATTGCAGCGATAATTTTGCCACCCGTTTTGCCATTAACAGGGCGTGTGTCAAGCATCAAACGCCCTTGGTGTCAGGTGCGGCGATCCGTTTTGAGGGGCAGGTGGCGGTGTTCACGCCTGGGCGTAATGATAGCCCCTGTTACAACTGTCTGTATCAGAGTGATGGCGAGGAATTGGTCAATTGCGCCACCCACGGCGTAATCGCGCCGATTACCGGCATTATCGGTAGCATACAAGCTATGGAAGCGATGAAGTTGGTTTTGGCCATAGGTACGACCTTAATGGGAAAACTGTTGCTGGTAGACGGGTTGACGATGGAAATTAACACGATGCGCTTGAAGAGAAATCCGGCCTGCCCTAGTTGCGGGACTGCGGAAAAACAGGGGCTTGTTTAGCCAAGCCCCCATCGTTATATACTGCTATTTTTTGGCTAGACAGCTTTGCACAAAACGGATGGCATTTTCCGCCAAATCGTTAATCAATGACGGGCTGTCGCCATGCGGTTCGGTGTCGCCAAAAGGCTTGCCATTATTTTGGGTATACTTATAGATGAAGTACCCTAAAGGCAAAAAAGCCGCACCGGCCACCACAAACATAACAAAAAACAACTCACCTACAACACCCATGATTCCTCCTCATAGTAAAATCAATTCTATTATTATTTTTAGGTGAATAGGGATAATACACCGATTTTTCCGCCAATAAAACAGTGGCGGACACGGTGATGGCATAAGCGTCCAGGCCACTTGCCAGAGCCGTTGATATGCCTGAGTAGCCACCCAGACAAACTGTGGTGGCGGTGAAATATTTGCCTTAAACCCTAGCACATCTTGCGAAAAAAAAGGGTTCATCGTATACTTTGGATTGGCTTACTTGATCAAGCTAGCACACATCATTATAAAACTTTTGGAGGTTATGTTTATGAAATGGGAAACACCAAGCTTTACCGACTTGCGTTTTGGTTTTGAAGTAACAATGTACATCTACAACCGTTAATTTTAACAAACGGTTAAGAGGAAAGGGGTTCGCATGAACCCCTTTTTTTTGCCTATTTTTTGGCGTTGGCTATCATCCCTACGCCGGTTAACAATCCATTCACCCTCTTTCTTGTACGCTAACCCACTAATGGGCTAGGCAAGGTTCTTGCCAGACCATTAGAACGGGGCTGTAACTGACACGATAACGGCCCATTAAGGGGCGTGCCATTGCAGCCATTACCAATCGTAAACAGAGATGAATGGAATGATAAAAGTATTATTAAACAGCATATTGGCGGCGATAATCTTAAGCGCAACCTCAGTTTTTGCAGGTTCCAATGCCGTTGAAATCACTATCGGTGGCCGCGGCCCGGCAGTTGATGGCGCGGCGTTTACAACCGTCCAGCAAGTGATCGGCCAAGCCGTAGCCAACGGCGTGGTTGATAAGTTTGTGGTCAGTGGTTATGGCATTGAAGGCGGTTTTTCCGCTTGCGCCCAAGCCTCGCCGAGAACACAAGCATTTCCGGCATTTTTGCGGCAATTGCATACGATTACCCCAAACCCAAAAACCACGTTTTATTCGCTAAACAAAGTCGCTGCCTGTGCCGAGACGACAACTTTCTGCACCCAGGACGTACAACAATGCCCCGATGGCTCTTATGTTAGCCGACTGCCGCCTTCTTGTGAATTTGTGCCCTGCCCTAACTGAACCGTCACCTGCCCACCGCCGTGGTGCGGTGGGTACGTTATAACACCATCATCCTTGGCATATGCTTGCTATCCGGCTTCATGCCAAGGCTTGTTTGTTTAAAGGCTTGTTTGTTTATAGGAAATGGCGGCCACGTTGTGGCTGCTTTATTTTTCACCCAACAATTGCGTAATCTTGATAGCTGTCTCCAATGCCCTGCGCCCTGCTTCCCCGGACACCAAAGGCACGCTGCCTGTCTGGATACACTTGACAAAATGCTTGATTTCCGCGAGCAAGGCATCGCCGCTTTCAAATATCGACTCCTCCGTTTCTATTTCAGGGATACCCGGAAACATTTCTTTGGCTCCTGTGCGGTGCTTGGTCAAGACACGGTTTTGAAAATCCACCGCCACATAAGAGCTGGGGCGGAACAGGCGCATTTTGCGTTCCAGCTTCATACTGATGCGGCTGGCGGTGACGTTGGCGACACAACCGTTTTTAAACAACAGCCGCGCATTGGCAATGTCCGTGCCTTGCGTCAACACCGCCGTGCCGCTGGCATCAATGCGTTCGACTTCGGAATTGACCAAGGCCAAGATGATGTCGATGTCGTGGATCATCAAATCCAGCACCACACTGACATCGTTGGCGCGTGGGTTGAACGGCGACAAACGGTGCGACTCGATAAATAGCGGTTGTTCGTCTTTGTCCAGCCCCAGCACCGCCGGATTGAAGCGTTCCAAATGCCCGACTTGCAAAACCACGTTATGGGCATGGGCGGTGGCGATCAGGTCATCGGCTTCGGCCACCGTGACGGTGATGGGTTTTTCCACCAGCACATGTACACCTGCGGCCAGAAAATCCTTGGCAACACGGTGATGCAAGGTGGTCGGTACGACAATGCTGACGGCATCAACCGAGCCATCCAACAACTGACGGTAATCGGTGAGGGCTTGCGCCCCGTGCTTGGCGGCCACGGCACTGGCGGCTTCGGGGTTTACGTCAACCACGGCCAGCAATTGGCAATCAGGTAAGGAGGCGTATTTTTCGGCGTGGAATTTGCCCAGATAACCTGTGCCGATCACGGCGCATTGTAATTTTTTTATCATGTCAATTAAGGAAATGTATGCAATAGCCGGCTTGGCAAAAGTTGGCCGGACACGGTGGTAAGAAGGGTTTGTTATTGTAAGCTATCGGAAACTATTCAGAAACCTTTCACTGTTTTGATAAGGGATAAAACGGCCAACCACATTAAGGCTACAAACGCTAATGGAAATGCGAAAAAAAACTGTTTGCCAACCCTAAATTTGATGCTAATATCATTACCGAACGTTCGTTAGGATATGAGAAAGTGACTTCCAAAGAAAAAATTTTAATTGCGGCCATTACGTTATTTGCGGAAAAAGGCTATTCGGGCTTGTCGATGCGGCACTTGGCGCAAGCGGTCGATATGAGTGTGGCGGCGATTTACCATCATTTTCCTGACAAAAACAGCTTATATCTGGCTGCTGTCAGCTATGCGTTTTCGGGTAAGGAATTGGTTTTTGCGCAGGTG
>JACXTQ010000321.1 GCA_016919605.1 Methylovulum sp. | reverse complement strand
GATGAGTAAGTGGCATAAACGAGTTGGCGGACTTAGAAATAAAGCAGGGTAGCCTCGATTCGTGCAGCGTAATCAAGGAAATACGGGGTATCTTGGCTTTCAATTTTGATGTATTTTCGCGCTAATCGGGCTTTGGGTTTTTTGATGCTACAACGTTCACCCGATTACGCTGTGCTGATACGGGCTACGAGCTGTTCAATAAACTTGCTAAGTTTAAATAAACCAGTTTGATTAGGAAAGAATGATAGGGTTTCTGGCAATGCAAATGCACAAATTTTGATGGGAAAACTCACACAACGCTATGCTTGTACGGGTTTTCCCGGCTTATCTGGCGGATAAAAAAGTTGTGATAAAGATCACAGTTGGGAATCTATAGCAAGTCTACTCTTGATAGTTTTGAATTATAGAGACTTGAGATGAGACAACAAAAAAGGTATTTTCTGAGAGGATTAATGAAATTAATTTGCTCAGTTGTTGTTGGAGTTGTGTTAGTAGGGAATTACAAACAATCTATTGGCGAAACAAGCTTGGAAAGCAGTTTACGGACTTTGGGGCGATTATCGAAAATACCTCAGGCAACTGCAATAGACGCTGTTGATGATATGGGGGAAAAGATGCAGAAGAGGTTATTGGAGAATCGGATTCTCAATGAGAATCCAGATCTGATGGATATGCCGCCTTGGGAGCACGAAAATAAATGGAACAAAATAAAAAAAGGAAATTTGGAAGTAAGGGTTCATCCCAACCACGCCAACTGATTAACTTAATTTAACCATCAATTTTTCAATAGCTTCTGACGTCAAAGGTAGCAACTCATCAATACGGCTATTTGGCCAAGTAGGCAATTTTTCCAGCGTGTCTTTTAACCAAGTTTCTGGATTTAGACCGTTGAGCTTAGCGGTGCCAAATAAGCTTTGAATGACGGCGGCGCGCTGTCCTGCGCGTTCGGATCCCACAAATAACCAATTTTTTTTTCCAATGGCGATGGGTCTTATGACATTTTCCACGGGATTATTATCAATTGGTAAGTGGCCGGTTTTTGCATAGCGGGTAAGGCTGGCCCAGCGGCGCAAGGTGTAGTCGATTGCTTTGGCTGAAGTCCCACCCTTGGCGGTACGCGCGCGGGTTTCAGTGAGCCACAGGTACAAGGCATCCAGGATGGGCTGGCTTTGTTCTGTCCGCAGCTGCTGGCGGGCAGCAGCGTCCAAACCGTTGCATTGCCTTTCGATGTCGTACAACCCATTAATCCGCTCCACGGCTTCCTTGGCCATGGGGTTTTGGTCGGCCTTAACCAGATCAAAGAATTTCCGACGCGCATGAGCCCAGCAGGCGAGCTCAATACAGGGCACTTCTGTTTTTTTGTTGTTGAACGAGGCTTTGTAGCCGACGTAATCATCAACCATCAAGTGGCCTTGCCAATCGCCCAGAAATTGCCGAACGCAAGCCCCACTGCGGCCCGACTGGTAATCGAACACGATGATGCGTGATACCGGTTGCAAGTCATTGCTGCGGTAGGCCCACAGATAGGCTTTTTTGGTTTTGCCCCGTCCAGGCTCCAGTTGCGATACGGGTGTCTCATCCGCATGCAAGGTGTTGCCTTGTAATAAGTGCCAAGCCAAACGATCCGCTAAGGGCTGTAAGGCCACACCCAGGCGTCCTACCCAATCCGATAAGGTGGTGCGGGCAAGGTTGACTTGGTGACGAGCGGCAATTTGTTCTATGCGATAAAGCGGCAGGTGATCGACGTATTTGCAAACCAGCAACCACACCAATAAGCCTACAGCCGCCATTCCCCCATCAATGATGGCGGCAGGAATGGGTGCTGCGGTCATGGTTTCACACTGACGGCAAGCATATTGCGGTCGGATGTGCCTGTGTACGAAAAACTTAGCCGGTTCCACATCCAATTGCTCGGTGATGTCTTCACGGATCATCACCAAGTTGTTACCGCATTGCCCACAAGTGCAGGACTCCGGTTCATGGCGATGTTCAATACGAGGCAAATGCTCGGGTAAGGGTTGACGACCTGAGCGGGAGCGCTTGGGTCTTTCTGCAGTGACAACGGGGTGACCGGTGGTCAGTTCTTCCAGCTCCGCCTCAATGGCGGCCAAGTCTTCATTCCAGGTGTCAGTGAACAGGTCACGTTGCAGTTGTGTCAGGGATTCGCTTTTGACACCGTAGCGCATACGGCGCAGATGGGCGAGCTCGAAGGTCAGAGCTTGAATTTTGAGTTCTTTCGCATGAATATCGACTTGCTTTGTTTGGATCTCAAACTGGTTGGCTTGAAGTTCGGCATCCATAATTTGAAGCTCAGTATCCTTAGCTTCAAGCTGCGCCATCAACGCTAGAACCATCTCAGCCAGCTGGGATTTGCTGGCCGTTTTAGGGTCAAATAGTGTCGGTTTAGAGGCGTTTTTCATGGTTGAAATTATACCATAAAAACCTCTGTAAGCCTCATAGATACTAGGTTTATGGGAAAATATTTAACTATAATTTCACACGCGCCAACTCCCGTTTGGGACTGCCGATATACGCTGCCAATCCACCCCAGCAATCAGCCAATGCCACTGTGCCAACGTTACCTGGACACTACCTTCTCCCAACTTTGGCCAGATAAACCGGCCTTGATGCAAGCGACGCTGACAACACCATACGCCTGTGCCGTCCCAGATGACGACTTTGACGCGGGTACCAGGTCTGTTATGAAAAATAAAAGCCGCACCGGAACACGGTGCGTGCCCTAAAATCTCTTGGACTATCAAGGATAATCCATCAATACCGCGGCGCATGTCTATAGGTGCAACGGCTAGCCAAATAGCGTCAGGATTTGGAATTAGTCCAGACATTGCAATAACTCTGCCAACCAAATCGGCGATAAGGTAATAGGGAGATCGACAGTATGACCTTGCTTCAACTGCAACCTAATACCCCCAAATGCGGGGACGGTCTCATCTTGTATGATTTTTATAGGCACCAACGCTGGAAGTGATAGGGGTTGATTATGCGCTTCAGAT
>JACXTQ010000320.1 GCA_016919605.1 Methylovulum sp. | reverse complement strand
TTTTCAGTTAACGTTTATTAGTCACCTGTTGGTAGTTTTTTGATCCGATAACGTTTGTCACACGCCGCACATAGGCCGCCAGCCGCCATAAACAACGCCCCTAGCCAAATCCAGCGGATAAAAGCCTTATAATAAATCCGCAAACTCCAAGCACCTTGATCGCCTAGCGGTTCACCAATGGCGACAAATAAATCCCGAAACAAGCCCGCATCAATCGCCGCTTCGGTCATAGGCATGGTCTGCACCTGATAGACGCGCTTTTGCGGTTCCAGTTGTGCGACTTGCTGGCCATTATGGCTAACGGTGACAAACGCCTGTTGGGCGACATAATTGATCCCTTGGGTTTGTTTGACCCCGTGAAATTCGAAGAGATAGCCCGACATATCCAGTGTGTCATCAGGGGCCATCCGCACGTCTTTTTCAACGCTGTACACCGAGGTTAGGGTAATGCCAGTGACGAACACGGCAATGCCTAAGTGGGCGAGGGTCATACCATAAAAACCCGCTGGGATAGCCGTCAGCCGTTGCCATGACCAGCCTTTGGGGCTCAAACGCTCACTAAAGGCCAATACGGCAATGGCCGTTGTCCATAAGGCTAAGGTCAAACCCAATACCGCACCCCATGAATAAAACGGCATCAGCACGGGTATAACGAGCCCCCCTGCGACACAGCTGCCGATAATCCAGCGCAAACGCGCACCTAAGGTCGCCAAATTATCTTTTTTCCAGCGCATTAACACCCCTAAACCGACGGCAATCGACAAGGGCGCCATCAGCGGAATGAACACGGCGTTAAAATACGGGGGGCCCACGGAAATCTTGCCCAAGCCCAGAGCGTCAATGACCAACGGGTACAACGTACCCAGCAAAATGCTGGAGGCAGTGACTACCAGCAACACGTTGTTGAGTAAAATCGCCGATTCTTTTGAGGCCAGCTCAAAAGTCGCACTGCTTTTGACGTAAGGGGCGCGGATGGCGTACAGCAACAAGGAGCCGCCAACCACTACGCCTAAAAACACTAAGATAAACAAGCCGCGTGCCGGATCACTGGCAAAAGCATGGACGGAGGTCAATACCCCAGAGCGTACTAAGAAGGTTCCTAACAGGCTTAAGGAAAAGGCAAAAATCGCCAATAACACCGTCCACGTTTTAAATACGCCGCGTTTTTCGGTCGCCGCCAGCGAGTGCATTAACGCCGTGCCGACCAGCCAAGGCATAAACGAGGCGTTTTCAACCGGGTCCCAAAACCACCAGCCGCCCCAGCCTAGTTCGTAATATGCCCACCAACTGCCCAAGGCTATGCCTAAGGTCAGAAACATCCACGCCATATTCGTCCAAGGCCGCGACCAGCGGGCCCAAGCGGCATCCAAACGGCCTTCCAATAGCGCGGCAATGGCAAAAGCAAAGGCGACCGAAAAGCCAACATAGCCCATGTACAGCATCGGCGGATGGATCGCCAAACCGGGGTCTTGTAGTAAGGGGTTCAAATCCCGTCCTTCCAGGGGGGCCGGAAACAGGCGTTCAAACGGGTTAGAAGTGAGCAGCAAGAACAACAAAAAGCCGATGGACACCAAGCCCATTACCCCCAACACCCGTGCCACCGTGGCTTCGGGGATGGTTTTGCTAAACTGCGCCACCAAACCCGTCCAACACGCCAACACTAAAGCCCATAGCAATAACGAGCCTTCATGCGCCCCCCATACGCCTGAAATCAGGTATAACACCGGCAGGGCGGTATTGGAGTTATGGGCGATATAAGCCACGGAAAAATCATGGACAATGCAGCTATAGGTCAAACAACCGTAAGCAATAGCAATGAACAATAACTGTGCAAAAGCGGCGGGCCGTGCTACGGCTATCCAGCCCGCTTGGGCCCGGAAAGCGCCGATAATGGGTACAGTACCCAGCACCAGTGCCATACACAGGGCGAGGATAAGGGAAAAGTGGCCTAGTTCTGGGATCATTGGAATCCTGGTATTACTGATTGGGATGGATAAAGTTATTGCTGATAATGAGGGTAGTCACTTACAGCTATGCTCTGGACACAATTGTTTAATCTTAATGTGCAAGGATTCGAGCAATTCATGCTGCTGGGCCCAATCACTATCGGTGGCGTTGACAAGGATTGCTTTGGCAACCACGGCAGTGGCCAGAAATTTACGGTCTGATGCGTCAAGCGAATTACTGGGCAATTCGGCAAACCCCCTGCCACCATCATCTGATTGAGTGATGGTAACTAAGAGGATGTTATCGCTAGTATATTGGTAATCATGCAAATATTTAAAAAACATATCACCAACCCCTGGTTGACCGGCGTGGCTTAAATGTCTTTTATACTCATCCATAATTAACCCGGTTTCATCAATAGCAATGGGTAGGTTTTTACAGGCCATCAATAGCTCGATACAGGCCAATTGACAAGCGAAAGAGGCGTGGGTATTTACACCGTTCGCACTAATCGCCACATTGGTGTCAATGACGAAATTTTCCACCATTGGCTAAACGGCCTGCATTTTTCGTTTCAATGCTGCGGTACGGGTGGCGGCAATTTCCGCCATTTCATCACCAAAAAAGTTTTCCGGCCAATTTCTGATCTCGCCGAACTCATCAATGTCCAAATCGGCTAAGGTCGCCTTACCTTGGCTATTTGCACAAAAATAAAGCTTTATGTCTTCGGCTGGGTATTGCGCTTCGGCGACACGCCGCTGGAAACGCCTTAATAAATGCTCGCTATGGCTTTCGACTATGACCTGGATATTCCGGTGTTGTGCTACTTGCAAAATCACATCGGCAAGGCCGCTTTGCACCGAAGGGTGTAAGTGAATTTCCGGCTGCTCCATCAATACCGTACTGCCTTCCGGTACATAATAAAGCAAGACCAAAGCAGGTAACACTTGGGAAACACCGAAACCGACATCGGTCAAAAACGCTTCGGGGCTTTCTGGGTCGCGTTTGACTATCGCCCGATATAAGCTGGAACCTTCGGCAAGTTCTTTAATGGCAAAGGTATGGATCAAACCTAATTGTTTAAGCCAATAGGCAATGATTTCCTGAAAAGGCTTAGGCTCGTCCGTATCGCTTAGGGTTCTGGTTTCCCCGCGAAAGGTGGCGGACAATATGGCATTAATTGTCCCTTCGCCACGATAGCCTACATCTGTTAGGCCTGAACCCGACCATTGATATTCGCGTTTTGGATATTCGCGTAACGGGCCAAGGTAGTAGATTTGATCCATCATGTCTTCGTATGCAGATTCGATTACTGATAAAATTCTATCTGAATCCAACCCAGACAAATACTTTTTGCCTGTAAGTAAGTGGGTTTTACTGCTAGGAGATTTATTTACATCAGACGTATGTTTATATACAACATTATTTCGATTATTGGCGGCTATAAATTCATAACCCCTATTTTTTAACTTCATTTCAAAACAAAGAAAATCAAAATGATAGCTTAAAAAATGCATTTTCATTTCTTTATCTTTAAATAAAATTTCTGCATTTGTTTCCAAATCAATGGCATTACTTACACGCCTTAGAATGCGTCTGGATTTAAAGTTTTTTGATGCCTCATCCAGCTTCCATTTTATTTTCCATGTTAAAGGCAAGCTTTCGTTATGCCCATAAATCAAATCCTTAAACGTACCCAAATTAACCAACTGGCCTTGGCTACCTAAATCTAAAACTATCCCCCTATCCGTCGCATTTTTAGTCTGCTTTAATAGCAACAAAAATTGCAAGATGCTGGTCTTACCCGAACTGTTTGTGCCAAATAAACCCGTGACACGTCCTAGTTGAATATCTAAGGCTTGCCATGCTTTAAAATTTGCAACGTGTAATTCGGTTAGCATCGTATCTTATTTAACCTAAAGTGAATGGCTTATGGCTTTTTTTGCTCTGCGGCGGCTTTCAAACTCGCCTTAACCTCTGGCGGCATGTAGTTCTCGTCATGTTTGGCCAGCACTTCCTCGGCGACAAACACGCCTCGGCTGTCCAGTTTGCCGTTGGCGACAATGCCTTGGCCTTCGCGGAACAAGTCGGGTAGGATGCCGGTGTATTCCACCGCAACTTCCTTGCTGAAATCGGTCAATTTAAAATGGACGGTCAGGCCGTCACCTGGGCGTTGCACCGAGCCTTTAACGACCATGCCGCCTAAGCGGAACAACGCGTCTTTAGGGGCTTTGCCCGCGTTGACATCGGTGGTGGAAAAAAAGTACATGAGGTTTTCGTTAAAGGATTTCAGCGCGAAGGCGGTTGCCAAGGCGGCACCTGCGACCATTAACGAGATTAAGATTAAGCGTTGTCGTCTTGCTGGTTTCATAATGCTGATTGTTATAAGTCTTGCCGTTTTTGTTTGAGTGCCAGTTGCCGTAAAAACTGTTTACGCCGGATAATCGGCAAGACCACGTTAGCCAGCAACACCAGAAAACAGATGCCGTAACTTGTCCAGACATAAAAGGCGTAACCGCCCATGGCGAAAAATTCTTGCAAGCTCATAGCACTTGCTCCGTGACCATTTTTTTGACCCAATTGGCGGTGCGTTCGCGTTGCAGCAACTCTAACCGCGCCCGTTGTAGCATGGCAATGACATAATAAAACTTGAACGCCAGCGCCATCAGCAACAGCGGCACTAACATACTGACATGGATGGAGGGCTTATCCATTTTGGTGACGGTGGGCCCTTGGTGCAGGGTGCTCCACCATTCCACCGAATAATGGATGATGGGGATATTGACTACACCGACTAAAGCCAAAATCGCCACGGCTTTGGAGGCGGTGCGTTTGTCGTCTATCGCGTTATACAAACCTATTACGCCCAAGTACAAAAACAGTAAGACCAATTCGGAAGTTAACCGTGCATCCCAGACCCACCAGGCTCCCCACATGGGCTTACCCCATAGCGAGCCGGTCACTAAGGCGATAAAGGTAAAGCTCGCCCCCACGGAGGCACTGCTGATGGCGACAATTTCGGCCAGTTTGATACGCCAAATTAAGCCAATAGCACCTGTGGTCGCCATGACCATATAAATGAACAAGGACATCCACGCGCTGGGCACATGGATGTAAATGATACGGTAGCTGTCACCTTGCTGATAATCGGGCGGCGCTAGGTATAAGCCGCCATATAAACCACAAGCCAGCAACATTAAAAAAATCCCCACCAACCAAGGCATCAGCTTTTCAGTGAATGCGTAAAAATGTGGCGGCGAAGCCATGCGGTGAAAAAACCGACCGACCGGATCAGGAATTAAAAACATAACAATAGACTATTTTAAAAGAAATCAAAAACGTATTACCCGTAAAATAAAGAAAGGTTCAAAGCAAACTGTCGCCTACTTTGAACCTTTCTAAGGAGCTTGTCGCCTAAATTACGCTTTGCAATAAGAGGGTATCCAGCTTTGTGCAATCATGTGTTCAGGAACTTCATTAAAATCAAAGCTCTCGCCATCCTTAACCATTTGTTCGATATTAAACAATATCGCCGTTTCGGGGATGTCAGCAAAGAACAGCTTATATAAAGGCCGCACCATCCATTTTGACACTTTCATGCCTACTGGGCCAATAAAATTGCGGCGTTGGCCGACATGGGCGATTTCGTCAATGGTGATTTCATCCAGCAACTCATGCAAACGTTGGCAAACTTCCGGCTCGTCCGCCAACAGCTTATCGAACAGGCTGTGCAGATGAAAATAGTAGGTCACGCCCATCAGTTCGGTGACAAAGGCCGGAGAATCCATCAGAAAGCCGGGCAATTTGGGGAACTGCTCGTAAACCCATTCTTTCAGCGGCTCCAAGGGTACCCATTCCACTTTATCCAAACCGCAGGTACGCAACATTTCGTCAAATAAGCGCCAATGGCAAAATTCTTCCGCCAGATGTACTCGGCTGATTTTGTCTTCGACACTGTACGAATGGGCCATATCCGGCACCACATCCCAAGCCCCTTTAATGCCCACCCATTCATGGCGGGCAAACTTATACATGCTGGTCAGCATCAAAATAATGGGCGATAACGCGTTAGGATCATCTTTCATGACCACATAGTTACGGTAGAACGCCTCGGGGTCGGCCAACGGGGTGCGCAACTTAACCGGATTATCTTTAAAATGCTGCAAACGCGCATTTTTTTTAGCCAAATCCTTTTCGGCTTCAAATAGCTCCCCACCGTGTTTTTGGGTAAACTCCCAATAATCGGCAAAATTCTCCTGCCGTTGTTGCTTGGTGGCGGGTGAAAAAATAGACAGATACTTCGGTGATGCCATAATACGTTGCTCCAGATCAAGGTTATTAGGGTATGTAAAGTGCGAGGGCGTAATTTACGCGAGTTAAAACAGTGTGTTGCATTTTTTCGTTTAGCCACTTAAAAGCGGCTTGTTACGCGGTTCGTGCTGCTATTAGGCGATAAAAAACCAGTCAATCCAAGGTAGGTGGCTTGTTTTTAAATCACTTACTTATCCCCGAAAAATAGTTTAGGCCCTTCTAGCCTTTATATTTTTAGTTACTTATTGATAAATCGTTCCCTGCCCAATAAAAATAAAACCCCGCCTATCGAGTATAAAGGTAATAGTTCATAGAAGTATTAATTTTTTTCTATTATCCTAGCCAATGAATCCACTCGAGGGGTTCTTACACGACTATCATCCCTATTATTATCTTGAGACGGCTTATGAAGAAATCATTATTACTATCCGCCCTGCTTGCTATCTTGGCGGCACAAACAGCCTGGGCGACCCCGCCTGCCAAATACAATATTGCCAACAGAGACGCGACGCTGCCGGACACTGGCGAACTGGTCACTAATCTTGATGTCATCTCCCCAGACAATAACTCATTGGTTTGGAATGCCGATAAGACGCTGATTAAAGTCGTCACTTGGAAATCGCAAAGCGCGTACCAAAATTTTTTGCTACCTTATACCCAAACGTCTTCAAGTGAAGAGTTTGTGACCTGGGTGACGCTGGCTCCTAAAATGCAGGCGTTTTGCCATCAGTATTTGACTGACCATCCCAATGCTACACCCGCCGCCTTGGATTATCGCCTGAAACAGCGCTTAGGCCTGGACTCTGATTGGACTTATGATGTATTTGTCGAATTATGGGTAAACCCTAGCGATATCTTCCGCCCTTGTGTTGATCCAGAAACCAATGACAGTAGCTGTAACCTTAATTTTGGCAGTACCCCTCCGGTCGTGAAAAACATTAAGGACTATCCGGCATTTTATAAAAACGTTTACTACAAGAGCTTTCGTAATTCACCGCAGACACCTTGGACAGGCCTAGGCTATACTTACGATTGGAAATACGCCAGCAAAACCCCCGGTGCAGCCGAACAAGGGGCGAGCGAATTTATCCTATCGCCATCTACGCCTTATGTTATAGAAACCGCCGTACCAACTTGGCAATATTGCGCCCAGTAAGCGTTTTTAAATGGTTGGCAGACACTACCCCGTCTGGGTGGTGTCTGCCCCCTTTAACTTACGCTCATTTTTAACGCCGCCGCTGTCGGCCACGGCGCTAGGGTCAAGGCCATCAATAAGATGGCAATCAAAATATTAAGCTGCGGCCCTACGGGCAAGCCACTGGCGGCCATAGCCACGGCATTGCTGGCAAAAATCAACACTGGCACATACAAGGGCAGCACTAACAGCGACAAAATCATGCCCCCGCGCCGCAAGCCCACCGTAAGCGCGACTCCAATCGCCCCGATCAGGCTTAACACCGGCGTACCCAGTAACAAGGTCAACAGCAAAATCCCTAAAGACCCGGTCGGCATCCCTAAAAATACCGCCAACAACGGCGCAACCAATAACAAAGGCAAGCCTGTCACCAGCCAATGGGCAAACACCTTACCTAAAATCAACACCGACACCGGATGCGGGCTTAACAACAGTTGCTCCAGCGAGCCATCATCAAAGTCCGAGCGGAACAAGCTGTCCAATGACAACATTGCCGCCAACAACGCCGACACCCAGATAATGCCGGGCGCAATCGTCTGTAACAAATGCGGCTTGGCACCGACACCGAGCGGGAACAAGGTAATCACCAAGACAAAAAAGAACAGCGGGTTGGCGATTTCCGAGCGGCGGCGCAAGGCTAAAATCAAATCACGCCGGATAATGGCAAAAAAAGCGGCAGTTAAAGACATTAGGATAAACGGATACGTTGCACGTCCACAGTGGGCAAATTCAGTTCATGGTGAGAGGTTAACACAATCATACCGCCTTGGTCACAATGTTCCATCATCAATTGTTCAATCAAGGTAATGCCCTGCTTGTCCAACGCGGTAAATGGCTCATCCAAGATCCACAAGGCGTTATGGGTCATCAGCAATCGGGCCAATGACAAACGGCGTTTTTGTCCGGCGGACAAGGCTTGTGCGGGCACATCATCAAAGCCCGCCAATTGCACCCGCGCCAAGGCTTCTTGGATGCTGCACGTTCCAGCCTGCGCCAAAGCCAGCGCCACTTTTAAATTCTCTAAAACAGTCAGCTCTTTTTTAATGCCTTCCAAATGCCCGATATAGGCCATATCCATACGGTATTGCACGTCTGTGATTAGCTCGCCGCACCAGCGTACTTCGCCGGCATCCGGCTCGCGGAAACCGCACAAAATCCGTAGCAGTGAAGTCTTGCCACTGCCATTGCGGCCTTCCAACAACAGCACTTGCCGATTTCTGACTTGAAAGGCCAATTCGCTAAACAACACCCTATCATCACGGATACAGCTTAACGCGTGGCCTTCCAGCATTAAAGGACGCGCCATGCTCATGGCTGGTGTCTCTGCCTGACCACTTCATACAACAACACGCCAGTCGCCACTGACACATTCAGGCTTTCCACCTGCCCCAGCATCGGCAATTTCACCAGCACATCGCATTGCTCGCGGGTCAAGCGGCGCAGACCCTTTTCTTCGGCTCCCAATACTAAGGCCAGCGGCACGGTAAAATCCGCTTGGTAGGCGGTTTGGGTCGCCTCGCCCGCCGCCCCCATCACCCACAAGCCTTGATCTTTTAACCAGCGCAAGGTACGGGCCAGATTGGTCACTTGGTAGACAGGCACCGTTTCCGCCGCACCACAGGCAACCTTGCACACCGTCGGGGTAATGCCCGTAGCGTTATCTTTAGTGATAATCACCCCGTGTACGCCGGTGGCATCGGCGGTGCGCAAACACGCGCCGAGATTATGCGGGTCTTGGACATTGTCCAGCACCAGAAATAAAGCCGTGCTGGTGAGGTTTTCCACGGCGGTTTTTAGCTCATGCTCGGACAACTCGCCCGGCATATCCACTTCAATGACAATACCCTGATGGTTATTGCCCTCGGCGAACTTGTCGAGCTTTTTCCGCTCGACTTTTTCCGGCTCTATGCCTAAATCAAGCAACGCTTCAATGGCTTGGCTTAGGCGTTTGTCTTGGCGCTGGGTGTCTACCCAAGCTTTGTTGATGGATTTTGGGGAGTAGTCGAGTGCGGCTTGCACAGAATGCAGGCCGTAGAGTTTGGTGGGTTTCATGGTGATTCAATAAAGTGTGTCTTCGCTAAGTTCTAAGATGTCATTCAAGTGGAAACGTGACTTTACCGACTTAAAATAATCGTTATGCGAATAAGTTGATTGGTTTTTGGCTTTTAATTGTTGTTCGCGCCCGATACAAGCAGGGATAGCCTCATAGATAGTTTGATAGGCCGCAGATAAGTGCTCCTGGGCAAAGCCCCCGGATTTTTTGAGTAGCTTATACACGCCATAAGCCAATAATTCATCGGTAAACAAGACAAAATCGCTGGTATGGGCTTGGGTTTGCCGTTGTGTCACCACAAAATCATAAATCCAAAAAGTTTCCAGCAATTGCTGGTAAATTGGCGAATCCTTGTTGCCTTTAAATAAAGGGTATAATTTATTATTTTTATTGGTGGTGGCATCAAAAAGCTCTTCCAGTACTTTGGATTTAGTGCTTTTGGCGCGTTCTGGCTGCTCATAAAAGGTCGCATACCAAAACTTTAGTACTGTTTCGCTATGCACTGATTTTTTCAAAGCCATACTGAGCCGGTTGTCAAATGTTTCACCGCGTTTGCACAAATAACCAATGCCCGCGTTGGCAAAAACGTCTTGGGTGTAATCGTTGAAGCTGCGGGTGCTGATTTTATCGCGGAAATTAATCGGCGATTGGGTATTAGTGGCATTGGTGATTTTTTCAATTAACTCGTTATCAGTGGTTTCATATAGCCTGACCACTACATAAACGCCATTAAGCCGTGCTTTGTCTTGTTGATAAATTTCATAAAGGACATGGGTAGTTTGCAAGCCATTGACTATGACCGGATTCAGCACTTCCAGCGGATAAAAACCAGCCTGCATATTCGAGGGGATTTTCACCCGCTCGGCAATGATTGTGATGCCGTTATTCAAAAACGGAAAATATCCCGCATCATTGCTTAGCAAAGTGTCGCGAATATTTTTATTGGTGCGGTTGTAACGCAAAAAGCCACGGACATTGTCGCTAAAGACCCCATCAGTCCGCTTATTCAAGTGTTGCTCCTTATCAAGCAACTCACAAAGTCCCAAGGCGGACAGGCGAAAACTGACCGCCTTGACATTTTGGATAGAAAAAGAAATTAATGTTTGAGGGTCATTATTAGGTAAGGCAATATTGGACTTTTCCGCCATAAAACTAAAGCTGATAGGCTTACGTTTGCGCCGCCCTGCCACTAAATTGTCTATTTGCTGGTACAAATCGTCACTGTCATAAATGCGCAGCTTATCGGTATATTCACTATGGCGATCCAGCAATGCTTGGTTTTGCTTGGTTTTTTCGCCATTAAATACAAAATGTAAACGGGTTTCGACCACCCGCCCAGCACTCACTAAGCTTTGATAAGTTTGTAAGGCGTAACTGACCTTATTATTTAAAGGCAAGTCTAAGGCGTTGCCATAGACAAACAAATTACGGCAATCGGTGACAAACTTGCTTAATTCATTATCGCCAACAGTATTGGTAGATTTGATCTGAAAGACATGTAAAGTGCTGTCATCTTCATCTTCCTCCAGATAAATCCCATCGAAACCGCCATCATGGCTACCACTGCCATTCTCAAGCGTAGATACATGGTCGTGTACCTCATCAAAACTCAAATCTAAAATAGCCGCTATCGCCAAGATTTCAAATGCGAAAGCTTTTGTCAGATTAAATTTTTCGCAGATACGACCTATGTAGCCGTTAAAAAAAAGTTCTTTATTCATAGTGTGCTAGCCTTTTCAGGCTGGGTGATTGGGTCAAACCGAACACAGAAACTAGGGGCTAGAGGGTATTTTTGGGTGGCAACAGTCTCGCAAAATGTTCTGCCACCCGCGTTAGCACGGCTTCTGGGCAGTTGGGGTCGGCCACAAAAAACCAAAATTCTCCAAATTGATTATTGATGGTAAATTCATGGTGTTGGCAGCTAAAATCAAGCCACGATTCCGATAGGCTCGAAATATAGGTGGTTAACCGCGCCCTAGGCAACAGCAAAAGCCAGCAACGTACCCAGAAAATCGACTTCGATGCGGGTAACGACAAAAATTGTCTGGAACCATCGTACATGCGCAGGTCGATAAGCGAGTAGGGCATAATGATCCAACCACTGTTTTAAATCGAGCTATACAGGCAATTAGGCCAAATTAAGACTAATGTCATGATTAAGCACTCTTCGGCTTTCTCTTACGTTTCTTCTTAGGCTTGCCTGTTGCCGTTGCCCCCACTGCTTTCTTAACCGAAGCTTGCTTTTGCACCAGTTCAAAGTCCATTTTCTTTTCATCCAAATCCACGCGCACGACCCTAATTTTAACGCTGTCGCCTAAGCGGAAATTGGTGTTGGTGCGTTCGCCTTTTAATTGGTGGCTGGTGGGGTCGAAGTGGAAATAATCTTGGCCTAGGTTGCTGATATGCACCAAGCCTTCGACATAAATTTCCGCCAGTTCGACAAAAAAACCAAACGAAGTGACGGCGGAGATGATGCCCTCAAACTCTTCGCCGATTTTGTCCATCATAAACTCGCATTTTAGCCAGCTGACCACATCGCGGGTAGCATCATCGGCGCGGCGTTCGTTGGCGGAGCAATGCTCGCCCAGCATGACCATATCGGGTACGCCGTAGAAAAAACTGGCGACATTTTTGCCTTGCAGGCAATGGCGGATAGCCCGATGTACCAGCAAATCAGGGTAACGGCGTATCGGTGAGGTGAAATGCGCATAGGCCTCTAGGGCTAAGCCGAAATGGCCTTTCAGCTCAGGGCTGTAAACCGCTTGCGACATCGAGCGCAATAATACGGTTTGGATCAGGTGCGCATCAGGGCGGTTGCGGATGGATTCGACCAAGTGCATGTAATCCAACGGGGTCGGTTGGGTGCCGCCGCTGAATTTAAGCCCCAATTCACCCAGAAAGGTTTTCAGGTTGAGCAGTTTGTCGGCACTAGGGCCTTCATGGACGCGCAACAGTTTGGGGATTTTTTTGCCATTGAGAAAACGCGCCGCCACGCTGTTGGCGGTAATCATAAATTCTTCAATCAATTTATGGGCATCGTTACGGACAACGGGGACGATTTTTTCAATTTTGCGGTTTTTGCCGAAGACAATGCGGGTCTCTTGGGTGTCAAAATCCATCGCCCCGCGTTGTTCGCGCTGGATACGCATGACTTTATACAGTGCGTACAATTCGCGCAAATGCGGCATTAAAGCGTGATGTTTTTCCGCCAGTTCGGTATCACCTTCCACCAGCATTTTTGCCACTTCGGTGTAGGTTAGGCGAGCGTGGGAGCGCATGACCGCTTCAAAAAAACGGCCACGGGTGACAGTGCCTTCGCCGTCTATCAGCATTTCACAGACCATGCACAAACGGTCAACGTGGGGGTTTAGCGAACACAGGCCATTGGAGAGTATCTCCGGCAACATGGGGATAACTTTTTCGGGGAAATACACCGAGGTGCTGCGGTTTTTGGCTTCGTTATCCAGAGCGGTGTTGATTTGCACATAATGCGAGACATCAGCGATAGCCACCAGCAGTTTCCAGCCTTTCGGGGTTTTTTTCGCGTAGACGGCATCGTCAAAATCGCGGGCATCTTCGCCGTCAATGGTCACTAGGGGAGTGTCACGCAAATCAACGCGGCCTACTTTTGCCGATTCCGGCACTTCGGGGCTTAACTGTTTGATTTCTTGCTTGACATCATCCGGCCATTGATGGGGCAGCTCGTGCGAGCGGATGGCCATTTCAATTTCCATGCCTGGGGCGAGATGGTCGCCGAGCACTTCAATAATGCGGCCTATCGGTTGGCGTAATTTGGTCGGCTGATCGACAATTTCGGCAATAACAATCTGTCCTTGTTTAGCCTTGCCGACCCCGTCTTTTTGCAACAGGACAGTTTGCGAAATATTTTTATTGTCAGGGATGACGTAGGTGAAGCCGTCTTCTTTATAGAGCCGTCCGACAATTTGGTGGGTGTTGCGTTCAAGGATTTCCACCACCGCGCCTTCGCGGCGGCCTTTTTTGTCAATGCCGACAATCCGCACCATAGCGCGGTCATTGTGCAGCAGGGGGTTCATTTCACGGGGGGATAAAAATAGATCGTCAGAACCGTTATCGGGGCGGATAAAGCCGAAACCGTCGGCATGGCCGATAATACGCCCGACAATTAAATCCTTGTTATTGACTAGGCAGTAGCGTTGTTCACGGTTGAACAGCAATTGCCCATCCCGCTCCATAGCGCGTAAGCGCCGCCGCAACGCTTCTAGCTGGTCTTCGCTTTCCATCGTGAACGCTTCGGCAATTTCCTTGCGCAGCAGCGGTTTGCCCGTATGCTCGATAAGCTGGAGGATGAGTTCACGGCTGGGGATGGGGTTTTCATACTTCTCAGCTTCGCGCTGGGCGTATGGGTCTTTTGTTGAACTGAAATCAACGTCTTTTTTAGACTTCGAGGGCATTTAAATAATGAAATAAGGTAATGGCTACAGTCAGCTGATGTTTATATGATACATGCTTAGGCTATTGATTAGAATTTAAAATCATCACTAATCGGCAAGACGGGCATATAGCGTCAACGCGGCTTAAGAAATGGGTTGCCAGCGTGGTGGGCTGGGCAACGGGGAAGGCTTAGGGCCGTTTGCTTGAAACAGGGCGGCGAAGCGTTTGGGTAATAAATTATACTCACTATAATCGGTTTTGCACGTCGGATATAGCGGAATTTTCCTGATTTTGCCCGATAGCGGCGGCAGAGTAAGACGGGATGTAGGCTTAAGCAGGACAATTCAGGCAGTTAGGGCCGGACAAATGGCACTTTGTCCGCCGTTAAACCTAGCTACAACG
>JACXTQ010000319.1 GCA_016919605.1 Methylovulum sp. | reverse complement strand
AACGTGTACCTGATAACCGCTAAAGAGCAGGTCTAAAGCGGTTTGTAAGATGCAGATATGGGTTTCTTGGCCGACCAGGATAACTTGTTTACGGCCACAGGTTTGCAACGCTTCGGTAAAGCCCGGCGCGGCGGTGCAGGCAAAGCCGGTTTTGGCAAAAATTGGCGTATGTTCGGGCAGTTTTTCAAGCAATTCAGGTTCGGTATGACCCAAGCCTTGGGGATAATGTTCCGTGACCAGCACCGGAACCGCCAGATGTTGGGCGGCGGTCAATAAGATGGCCGTATTTTTGCGCAACAGGTCGGCTTCTGCCATGACCGCCGTCAACTTGGTTTGTATGTCAACCATCACCAGAACGCTGTTTTGTGCCGATAATAAGTTAGGATGCTTATTCATAGCCGCTTAGCCTTTTTTCATAATTCGTGCTTTTTCACGCTGCCAGTCACGGTCTTTAGAGGCCGCCCGTTTATCGTGCAGTTGCTTGCCTTTTGCCAAACCAATTTCCAGCTTGGCGCGGCCATTTTTCCAATACATCGACAAAGGGATTAAGGTGTAACCCTTGCGCTCGACCGCACCGATCAGTTTATTCAGCTCATAACGGTTGAGCAGCAACTTTTTCGAACGCACCGCTTCGGGGTTGATATGTGTGGACGCTGACAATAACGCGGAAATATGCGCACCCGACAACCACGCTTCACCGCGCTTTATCGCCACATAGCTTTCTTTCAGTTGCACTTTACCCGCCCGTAGGCTTTTGACCTCCCAGCCTTGTAAAACCAGCCCCGCCTCAAAACGCTCTTCTATGAAGTATTCATGGGTGGCTTGGCGGTTGACGGCAATCGTCGAATTTTGTTGGGATTTCGCTTTTTTAGAATTTTTATCGGCCATAGGGCGGGAAGGACATTTAATGGGTAAAAGGATTGCCGTCGGCCTTAAATTTAAAACTGACGCAACGGCATAATTTTGCTATTTTACGCGATAATAATTCGATGATAATAATTAAAATGGGCTTTGAGGCTATAACATGACAGACATAAAAAAATCACCCCAAGGCGAATGGTCATCCCATTTTGCCTTTATTTTGGCGGCCACCGGTTCCGCCGTGGGTTTGGGCAATATCTGGAAATTTCCGTACATCACCGGCGAGCATGGCGGCGGCGCGTTTGTACTGGTGTATTTGCTGTGCGTGGCGCTGATTGGCGCACCTATTATGATGGCGGAAACCCTGATGGGCCGCCGGGGACGGCATAATCCGATCACCACGATGGAGCGCCTGACCGCTGAAGCCCAGGCCGATGAACACTGGCATTATTTGGGCTGGATGGGCATTATCGCCGGTATTTTAATCTTATCCTATTATAGCGTGATTGCCGGTTGGGCATCGGCCTACGTCTTGAAAGCCTTCACCGGCAGTTTTTTTGGCGCGGATGCCGGTGCGGTCAAACAACTGTTTGCCGATTTTATCGCCAGCCCTATCCAGCTTATTTTCTGGCATAGTGCGTTCATGTTGGCGACTATGTGGATAGTGAAACAGGGTATCCATAACGGTTTGGAAAAAGCCCTGCGTTGGTTGATGCCGAGCTTGTTTGTGCTGCTGATTTTATTGGTCGGCTATGCCATGACCACCCCTGGCTATTTCCAAGGCTTGCATTTTTTGTTTAACGTCGATTTTAGTAAATTGACGGGCAATTCGGTGTTGGTGGCGATGGGCCAAGCTTTTTTTAGTTTGGGGTTGGGCATGGGGGCAGTGATGGTTTACGGCGCTTATCTGCCAAAAAAAGTGTCTATTACCGAAACGGTGCTGATTGTGTCCTTGGCCGACACGGTAGTGGCGTTATTAGCGGGTATCATCATTTTCCCGATTGTGTTTAGCAATGGCTTGCAGCCTGACGCAGGCCCTGGACTGATTTTTGAGACCTTGCCGATTGCCTTTGGTTCAATGTTTGGCGGCTGGCTGTTCGGGATTATGTTTTTTGTCATGCTGGTGCTGGCGGCGCTGTCCTCATCGGTCGCCCTGATTGAACCGGCGGTCGCTTGGCTGATTGAGACCCGTGATTTTAGCCGCGAAAAAGCCGCGCTTTGGGCGGGTTTGGTGACGTGGGCTATTGGCTTTGTCAGTATCTTTTCTTTTAATAGCTGGTCGGAATTTAAGCTGTTTGGACACACGTTGTTCGACTTGATCGATTATGTGACCGCCAACCTGATGTTGCCGATAGGCGGTTTTGCGATTGCTATTTTTGCAGGTTGGATGATGGTCTCGCAACACAGCGAAGCCGAACTGGACTTGCCTAAACCACAGTACCAGGTTTGGCATTTGCTTATCAAATATCTGGCACCAGCGGGGGTCTTTTTCGTTTTTTTACATGTTGTAGGAGTGCTTTAAGGATGACGGTTGTACAAAAAAGCGCCTTGGTCAAATTTTCTGCCCAGCAAATGTTTGACTTGGTCAATGATATTGAAGCGTATCCGCAATTTTTACCGTGGTGCAGCGGTAGCCGCATCCTCAAACGCGCCCATGATATAGTTGAAGCGGAATTGTCCATCTCCAAAGGTGGTTTTAAAAAATCTTTCTCCACACGCAATTGCATTGACCAAGGCGGCAAAATAACCGTGTCTTTGCTGGATGGGCCGTTTTCTTATCTGGAAGGGGTTTGGAATTTTATGCCCTTGCGTGAAGATGCCAGTAAAATCACCTTGGATTTGGAATTTGAAATGTCCGGTAAAATCGCCAGCTTGGCGTTCGGAGCGGTATTTAACCAAATCTGCAATACGATGGTCAGCTCTTTCACCAACCGCGCCAAGCAAGTCTATGTCTGAGCTGTTAGCCATTGAAGTGGCCTATGCCACGCCCGGTCAACACATCCTGCTGGCGTTGCAGTTGCCGTCTCCGGCCACGGTCGCGATGGCCATTGAAGCGTCTAAGATAGTGTCGCGTTGCCCTGAGCTGGCGGGGTCAACGCTGACGGTCGGGATTTTCGGGCGGGTCACGGCCTTGGAGCAGCCTTTAAAAACAGGCGATAGGGTGGAAATCTACCGCCCGTTAATTCATGACCCTAAAGAGGCGCGGCGGCAACGGGCGGCAAAGTAAAACCTATCTTTCCATTACGACGGGCAAGACCATGTGGCGGCTAAGTCGTTGATCTTGGCGGCCAAAGCACTGCCCTGGTTGCCTGTGACGTAATCGTTGGCATCTGGTTGATTGTCGGTGTCAATATGCTTTAGGGTGCGGTTGAGTTGGTTACACGCGGTGCTCGGCAAGTTTTGGGCTTTATAGTGTCCGGCAACCCAAAGCTGGTTGCGCAAGGCCGTGCTACGTTGACTGCCCTTGCCGGTTGCGCTTAAGCCACCATTGAGCAGGCTGTCATCAAAAAAGTGCACTACGCTGATGACGGTGTTAGGGATGCTGGTCAGACGCTCAAACGCGCCGATATCACAACCGCCACCTGTCGGTTGTGGGCGACTGATACCGCGTTGGTCTTGGGCGGCACACAGCGGTTTGTTAGTGCTATCACGCGCCGGGCTATTGGCTTGCAGTGCATGGGTGGCGGTCTCGCCACCGTTGTCCAACAGCGGCGCTAATTTCGGATCACCCATCATATCCGCACTGCAACTGCCGTCTTCAACCAAATTAATGCCTTGTACCGTGGTGATCCCCGCATTTTTGTTGACACAGTCGCCACCACTCTGGCTGTTGGCTATCAGGGTATTGGTCAAGGTCAGATTGCGGAGGTTGAAAATACCTCCGCCTTTAGCGGCTGCCGAGCGGTTGTTGGCTAAGGTGCTGTGAGTCAGGCTCAAATCGCCGTTATTGACGATACCGCCGCCACTGTTGGTGGCTTGGTTGCCGGATATGGTGCTGTTGATTAGGCTGAGGCTTTGGGCATTAAAAAGCCCGCCACCCCCTGCGGCCTTATTATTGGCAATGGTGCTGTTAGTGACAGTCAATTTGGCCTTTGAATACAAAAAATGGCCACTATAAATGCCACCGCCCGCCAAGGTGGCGCTATTGTGCGAAACAGTGCTATTGGTGAGGGTCATCGTGCCACGGTTACGGATGCCGCCACCCTGGTCATCGGCGCTGTTGCCGGAAATAGTGCTATCAGTGAGGGTCATGGTGCCGAAGTTGAGAATGCCGCCACCTAACAGGCCTTCACCGCGATTATGGCTACCGATGGCCTGGTTGTCAGTCACTCTGCTGTTGCTGAGGGTCATGACCCCATTATTATAAATACCGCCACCGCGTCCGCTGTCGCCATTGATTGAATAACCCGCATCGGCGCTATTATGGGAGACCGTGCTGTTGGTGAGGGTTGCCGTGCCACTGTTAAAAATCCCGCCGCCGTAACTGCCAAAGCAGTAGTAATCGCAGACGGGATAGACGCTGTTGCCGGTGACGGTGCTGTCATTCAGTTGCAACAGCCCTTGGTTAAAGATGCCTGCCCCTTTTTGGGCAGAGGCGTTTTTGATGGTCAGTTTGTTGATGGTCAATTTGCCCGTATTGCTGACATAAAACGCGCTTGAATAGTGGGGTTTGCTGTCGATGGTGGCACGGTTGCCATTGATGGTGATAGTGCTGATGACATGAGGCAACAAGTTGTCCAGGGTATAGGTGGCGTTGCCTGTCAGATTGAGCGTGTCGGCACCGCTACCCGCCGGGCAGCCAACGTTTGCGCCATCATTATCGCTGTCGGTATTGGCGTTGGCGATGGCGCTAAAGAGTGTACAGGCGCCACTGACATTCAGGGTGGCTGCGGGCAAGGCGTGGCAGGCCAAAGCGAGCGCGAGCGCTAAAGCATGGCGGCGAAAAGGTAAACAAGGTGTTAGGCGGGCGTTCATCGTAAGTTCCTCGCTGGGGGGTATGAATAAAAGGGGAAATCCTTTTTTGCCGATGGCTTCAAAACAGGATAGCCTGTCGGCTTTGAATCCAGGAGTTAAAACAAACGCTTGTTATGGACAACACCTTAAGCCATTATTATGTCGGCTGTCAGGGGCGTTATTGTTGGTTTTTAACCAAGGGATAGCGCATAGGGTGAATGGCCGTGTTTGTTATAAGTTTATTTTAACCCATGAAGCCTAACCTAAATTTAGGCACTAAGCTGTGATGTATTACCCAAGCGAGCCAAAACCGCTTTATCACTAAGTTTATTATTAAATTCTTATTTATTAGCGAGTTATTTATGCTGGCAGACACACCTTTGCCTATGCCCGCCATCGGTGTTGGCGGCGTTGTTTTTAACGGCGATCAGGTTTTACTGATTCAGCGCGGTCAGCCACCGGCGCAAGGCTGGTGGTCGATACCGGGTGGCAAACAAGAGCCGGGGGAGTCGTTGGTGGAGGCGTGCCAGCGTGAGGTTGCCGAAGAAACGGGCTTGGCAGTGACCGTGCAGCACTTGGTGGCCGTGGTTGAAAGGCGGCAAGAAGGCTTCCATTATGTGATTATGGATTTTTTGGCGATTCTGGCAGATGGCCAGTCGATAGAGCCGAGCGCCAACGGCGATGTGGTTCAAGCGCATTGGGTGGCCGTGCAGGATTTGCCCCAGTATCGTTTGGTTGAGGGTTTGACCGACATTATCATGCGCAGTTATCAGGTAGTTAAGGGCGACTATACGGCGGGGCTGTATGATGCCCATCACCAGCACAGCGATTTTATTTTGTCCGCGCCGCCACGGGCTTAAACGGAACATACCAACGAGGATATACCTAAGGATAATGTCGGAAAAACCTATTTACAAAGTGACCTTGCTCAATCATGAGCAGGTTTATGAGCTGTACGTTAAAAATGTCTATCAGAGCGATTTGTATGGTTTTGTGGTGATTGAAGAGTTTGTGTTCGGCGAAAAAAGCGCGATTGTTGTCGATCCATCAGAGGAAAAGTTGAGGATTGAATTCGAAGGCGTGGAGCGCTCTTTCATCCCGGCCCACAAGATTGTTCGCATTGACCAAGTAAAACAGCAAGGCAAGGCGAAAATAATCCCCGTTGATAAAGGGCAAGGGGAGGGTTATAGCAAGGTGTCGATGCTATATAAGCCGGATAAAAGTTAGGGTGCGGGTGCGCAGATTAGCACCCGCCTTAGTGGCCTGAACCCCGTTAGAGTAGGTTTATTTTACAATGCGCAGGTGCGGCTTTGTAGGGGGTTTTTGTTCAGGTTGCTGTGGCCCGTCCAGATCAGGATAGTCTTCTTGATCAAAACTCATGCCTTTATTGGTTTCTTTGGCATAAATCGCCAGGACGGCGGCGACCGGAACGATCACCAGCATCGGCTTGCCGCTGAAACGGGCGTTAAACTGGATGTCATCGTTACCCAGCGACAAGGCATCAACCGCTTGCGGCCTGATGTTGAGGACGATTTTGCCGTCATTGACAAATTGCTGCGGCACTACGGCTTGGCTGTGCAATGCGTCAACCAACATGTGGGGGGTCAGGTTGTTGTCAATAATCCATTCGTAAATGGAGCGGATCAAATAAGGTTTTAAAGTAGTCATGTCCAAGGCTTAACTAAATTATCTGATAGGGTCTGCCATCTCTTTTTCCGCATCGCTAAGGCTGCGCTTAAATGCCGTGCGTTTAAAAATACGTTGTGCATAATTGCCGATTATCTCATTTTGGGCGGCAATATCAATACCCACGCTGGGTAAGCGCCATAATAACGGGGCGATCACACAATCAATCAAGGAAAACTCATCGCTCATAAAATAAGGTCGGGCGGCAAAAACCGGTGTGGCCGCGAGCAGGCTTTCACGTAGCAGTTTTTTGGCGCGGGCTGATTTTTTCTCACCCGATGAAGAAATTTCTTCCAGCAATTGATACCAATCTTGATCGATACGTTTGATCAGCATTCTGGCGGTGGCCCGCGAGACTGGGTCCATTTGGTGCAAGGGCGGATGCGGAAACCGTTCATCAAGGTATTCCATGATAATCCGAGAGTCGTATAACACCAGCTCCCGTTCTATCAGGGTGGGTGAAACGCCAGTGGGGTTAAGTTCGAGCAGATCTTCGGGCGGGTTGGCAGGATCGTAATATTCTATGTCGGCGGTGATCGCTTTTTCGTGTAAGACAAAGCGGGCGCAGTGGCTCATCGGGCAGGTTGCAGATGAAAACAGCGTCATTACAGATTTACGAGTAATAATATTTGCCACAGATAACAACCTCTTTGACGTGTATGTAGGGCGGTAAAAATGGCTATTATAGCAGAAACGCAAAGCTTTTTGTGGCTTCTCTCCGATTGTCGGCTATAAGGAAACATCCTTGTTTTCTTATAGGCTTAGGACAAAAAAGCGTGTGTTAATGAATATCTTTCCAATATTCTTTTTTCAGCAAATAGCCTAATACAAAGAAAATGCTCAGGAACAGCAACACATATTTGCCCATTTTTTGCCGCTCCAGTTGTACCGGCTCGCCGACATAAACCAAAAAATTCACTAAGTCATTTGCCATGACATCAAATTCTTTTTCAGTCAGTGTGCCCGGTTCGTGCTGGATCAGTTCAACGTACTCGCCGTAAATGGTTTTTCTGGCGGTGGCATGTTGTTCGCCTTGCAATTCCCAGAATGGGTTGGGCATGGCGGTGTCAGGGAAAACCAAGTTGTTGACACCGAAGGGACGCTTAGGATCGAGATAATAGCTTTTTAAGTAGCTATATAGCCAATCTTGACCGCGTGAGCGGGCAATCAACGACAAGTCTGGCGGTTGGGTGCCAAACCATTTTTCGGCATCGTGCTTGTTCATGGCACTGTGGATTTGGTCATAAATGCCGGCCCCTTCCGGGGCAATGTCATTGAGGATCACTTTTTCGTCCACGTCCATATCTTTGGCGATACGCAGGTAACGCATTTGCTTGATGGAGTGGCAGCCTAAGCAATGGGTGACAAAATGCTTGGCGCCGCGCAACAACGACAGGTTATCACTTAAGTCAATGTCGGCGCTGTCCAGTTTGACACCTTCAGAGGCGTTGGCCGCTAGCGCCGCCAATAATAACGATAGGGTTAGAAATTTTTTCATATTAGTCAAGGCTCTCTACCAGTTTTTTTGCAAAGCGAGTGAGGACGTGGCGTATACCAGTAGGGTTGGGCCGTCTACTGAAGAAAGAACTTCTGAACACTCCGTGGTCAGGCTCACCAGTGCTAGGTTTCAATTCGGTTATTTCTTCAAATAATGCGGGCAATTGTTCGTCAATCGAATGATGCTCGGTAACGCGGATTGGCACTGGTTTAGTGCGTTCCCAACGGGTATAAATGGGCATCAGCAAAAAGAAGCCAAAGTAAATGGCGGTGAAAATACGCGCAACAATAGTGGCGGTCGGTGTCGCAGGTTGGGTGCCCAGATAGCCCAGCACCAGAAAGCTGATGGCGAACATAAACAAGGCCTTTTTATAAACGCCGCCGCGATAACGGATGGATTTGACTGGGTTGCGGTCTAGCCACGGTAACAAGAACAACACCACAATCGCCCCGCCCATGCCGATAACGCCGGCAAATTTGTCGGGGATGGCGCGTAAGATGGCGTAAAACGGCGTGAAATACCAGACGGGGGCAATATGCTCAGGCGTTTTTAACGGGTCTGCCGGAATAAAGTTGGCGTGTTCGAGAAAATAACCGCCCATTTCCGGCATGTAAAAAATCACCGTGGCAAAAAAGATCATAAATACGCCGACACCGGCAATGTCTTTGACGGTGTAATAGGGATGGAAAGGGATACCATCCAAAGGGATACCATTTTCATCTTTATATTTTTTGATTTCCACGCCATCAGGATTGTTCGAACCCACTTCATGCAGGGCGACGATATGCAGGAACACCAACATAACCAACACCAGCGGCACGGAAATGACATGGAAAGCGAAGAAACGGTTTAACGTGGCATCGGATACGACATAGTCACCGCGTACCCACAATGACAGCTCATCACCGATGACCGGAATGGCGCTGAACAGGGAAATGATAACTTGTGCGCCCCAGTAGGACATTTGTCCCCAGGGCAACAAATAGCCCATAAAGGCTTCCGCCATCAGCGCGACAAACAGCAACATGCCGAAAATCCACACCAACTCGCGCGGTTGTTTAAACGAGCCGTACAGCAGCCCCCTAAACATGTGCAGGTAAATGACAATGAAAAACGCCGAAGCCCCGGTTGAGTGCATATAGCGGATCAACCAGCCCCAGTTGACATCACGCATGATGTACTCGACCGAATCAAACGCCAGTTTGGCATCGGGTTTGTAGTTCATAGTCAATAAAATGCCGGTGACAAATTGGTTCACCAGCACCAGCAACGCCAACGAGCCGAAAAAGTACCAGAAGTTAAAGTTCTTAGGCGCGTAATAATGCGCCATGTGGTCGTTCCATAGCTTAGTCAGCGGGAAACGGTCGAGAATCCAGTTGCCGGATTCAGTGAATCGGTTGATTTTCATGCGCTTTTTCCTTCAGCCATTTCGCCGATGATAAGTTGCGTGTCGCTTACATAACGGTAAGGTGGGATTTCCAAGTTGGTCGGTGCCGGTACGCCTTGATACACACGGCCCGCCAAATCAAACCACGAACCGTGGCACGGGCAGAAAAAACCACCTTTCCAATTCTCGCCCAAATCGCTAGGCGCGATTTCAGGGCGGAATGTTGGCGAACAGCCCAAATGGGTGCATAGGCCGACCGCGACAAACACTTCCGGCTTGATGGAGCGGGCAGGGTTTTTGCTTAACTCAGGCTGTATGGATTGGGAAGATAACGGGTCCCGAAGCTGCGAATCCAAAGTTTTTAAAGTTGCCAGGACTTCCGGTGTCCGATTGAGTATCCATACGGGCTTACCGCGCCAAGCGACCCGCAACAATTGCCCCGGTTCCATTTTGCTAATATCAACGGTAACGGGCGCGCCAGCCGCCATTGCCTTAACACTCGGCTGCATTTGCGCAAGAAAAGGCACCGCTATAAAGCCAGTGCCGACTGTGCCAACCACGGTTAAGGCCGAGGTCAAAAACTGGCGTTTAGACTTATCGACGCCTTCATTAATCATTACAAAGCTCTCCTCATTGTT
>JACXTQ010000318.1 GCA_016919605.1 Methylovulum sp. | reverse complement strand
GTTATAGGTATGCGTCCTTGTCTTAGCGGTAATTTCGGCCTGCCTAAATACCCAGAAAGCCAGAGCCGTCACCAACACCGCCAGTGCCGTCGCCCATGCTAAGAAAAGAAAAGCCTTAGCTGACGTTTTCAAGAACAATCGTCCTTGTGTCGTGCCAATATTAGAGGGGATAAAGAGGGCCGTGCGGTTCTTGGGTTCATCGCGTTACCTTTTTATATCGTTAATGGTTTAGGGGGCAATTAAGTAGGCGTACAAAACTAATTTGGAAATTGCTTAGCTGCACCCACATCACTTAGCAAGCGATAAAACTCTTTTTTGACCACGTCATAACATTCGCAGGTACGACATTCCAAGCCCGCCCGATCAAGCACAGTGATATGCCCACGGCGGTAACTGATCAATGCCGCCCGTTGTAAATTGCCGGCGGCTTCAGTTATACCTTCACGGCGCACACCCAGCATACTGGCAATCAATTCCTGAGTCATGGTTAATTCATTCGATGGCAATTTATCCAGTGTCAACAACAGCCAGCGGCATAATTGCTGCTCTACCGAATGATGTCGGTTACACACCGCCGTTTGTGACATTTGGGTCATCAAGGCTTGGGTATAGCGCAGCAACAAACGCATCATCGGCCCAGTACGGTTAAACTCTTCCATCAGGTAGCGTGCCTTAAGCCGATAACCAAAGCCGCCTGTATAGACGGTTGCTAAACTGGAGGTGGTGTTACCGCCCATAAACAGGGAAATACCGACCACACCTTCATTGCCGACTCCGGCAATCTCCGCCGACGCACCGTTTTCCATAACATAATGCAGCGAAACAATGGCGGTAGTCGGAAAATAAACGTGCTGCAATTGTCCCCCGTACTCGTAAATGACATCACCCAGTCTCATAGGAACCAACTCCAATTGCTGGGCAATGCGCGTAAATATGTCTTCTGGCAATGCGCCGAGAAGATGGTTTTGTTTGGGGCTATGTTGTGCGGACAACTTATCTGCCATGCTTTTGTCTCTGAAGCTTAACGCGGGTAAAAATCAAAATTGCGGCGTATGTAACAACGAAGATAACACTTTGATAAAAGCGTTTAGCATCCTAACAACAAATACATTCACAGCACGTATCCTGCCTTGACCTTTATAACACGCCATCTAAAAGCCAGCGGGGATTGGCTATGAAGACTGTGATATTTTGGGTCAAGTAAAACCCGTTAAGTTCCATTTGCCGTCTTAATGCACTCGCCATAACGGTGGCATGAATAGATAATCGCTTACACTAGCGGTAAAATCGATTTTCGTCAGTGCGCTGGCACACATAGGCAAAAGTAAAGATGGCCTAATTGGTTAACCCAACGGTAAAATGATAAAAGCGCGTACCCGTTAAGGCACACGCTTTTAACTTGGCTAACGGCTTAAACTTAGGCAGTTTATGCTACTAATAATAGTTCCAATGCGCCAATATGTGCGTGTTGGGCGGGCAGTAACTTAGTCTCGATCAGCGCCCGAATATCTGCCAGCAAATCAGTGTCTTCCAAGGCGGCCTGATAATCATCCGCACCGCTTTTTTCCCCTTCCAGCAACGCTTTTAAAACCGATTCCGTACCTAACCAATTGGCACCGCCCAAGACTATTTTTGCCCATGTTCCCCAAGCACCTGAGCTTTCGGCAGGATCACCTTCTAAGCGCATGTTGAGTGCCTGCAAACTAGCAAGAGCCTCTTTATGCTCTTCAAGCAGCGGCATTAACGCCTCCGACTCGCCTAAGCCGACCCCTTCTTTAAGCTTGTCCAAAGCTTGTTGGTAAGTTTCCGTGGCCGACAATTCATTTTTCAGTAATTTTTCAATATTTTTAATGTGTTGCATAATATAATCTCCTGATGGATAGGTTTTGTTAAGGTTTAGGAATAACATCATCTGGCTTAAGCGCTAATTGACGTTTCAGCAGTGATAGAAATGTCTTCGGCGTGGGCTCGCTCGAAGATTTTTTTGGCGACATCCCGCTCTTCGCTAGTTGTCGCCCGGACTGAAATCAAGGCATTACCGCCTTTGATTTTGCCTTCGTAACGTTTGGCTTCATATTCGGGAATGCCCATCCCAATTAATGCGCCAGTCAAACCACCCGTGGCCGCACCCACGGCTGCACCGCTTAAGGCGCCCATAATCGGGCCAGCGGCGATAAACGGCCCGACACCTGGAATCGCCAAACTGCCTATACCTGCCAACCAACCAAATATCGCCCCTGCGCCTAAGCCCACGACACCACCAATGGCGATGCCTTCGGGGGTTTTGGTATTTTTTTCATGAGCAAAATCTTGCGTGGTGGATTTGTCCGGGAATAGCACTGAGATATCATTGTTGGAAAAGTCAGCCATTTTTAAGTGATTGACAATAATTTCTGCTTGCTCCATTGATTGGGCGATACAAAATACAGCTTTAGTCATGACGTTTTCCTTGGCCTTTACGGCGCTTTATTATCGAGTTGGTTGTCTACCTGCGTGACCCCTCGCGTTTGCGCGGCGATCTTTTGTAGTTTTGTACTTTCCGCCGCGCTGCCAACGGGCCCGCGCAAAGTCACTACGCCATTGCGGGTAATAATTTTTGCATTATGGGCATCCAATGACAGCGATTTATTTTTAACCACGGCCTTACGGATCTGTGCTGTGATTCTTATATCTTTTTTCGTTTCCTTTTGTTCTTCTGGAGTTAATGTCTTACCGGACTTATCACGGGCATTAAGTTGGGTATTGTCTAATGCCGAACCTGTTGCCAAATAAGTTGCGTTATCATGGTCTGCCCGTGCTGTACCTGTTGCTATCATTAAACCGCTGGTTAATGAGAATAAAAGCAATAATAATCGTGTGGACATATATTTTTCCTTGGATAATTTTTAATTAATTCCGTGTGTTATCGATGACCGTTTTATCCTTGAGTTGGCGTTATTTCGTATCGATAACGGAACTGGTTGTTTTGTGACGGCTCAATAAGTGGCTTAACACAAAACCCGTCCCAATCGCCACACTGATAACGGCGATGGGGTTATCATTGATATAAATCCGGCAATCTTCCATAAACTGTCGCTCCGCAATTTTCAATTGCCGTGTTTTTTTATTTAGCAACGCTGCCGCCTGACAGCGTTCAGGGGGTAATTTGTCTGTTGTTTGCATAAAAATGTTCTCTAAAATAAAGGGGGCACACGCTTAACACTAAAAGGCTAAAGCTAAGGATTGAGAAATATTAATAATCACCAACAAGAGGGCTGTTCGCTGCACTGCACTTAACAGTCATGTCAGATATTTATAACGCGGCGGCGCAGTAACATAGGTAGAATGCCGGTGTATTTATTACTATTGGCTTGTATCCAATAAAGCCCAAATAAACGGCTTGAGACAAGTTGACGGATAGATTAAAGGAAAATGGGGATGGTGTCGGTGCGGTGTCACACTTAGGGGAGGGAGATTAAAGAAGCCAGAAAATCGGCTTATTGTCGTTGATAGACAGGCATCTTTAATAAAGATTACTGATTTTTCCGCAATGTAGCGGCAATTTCTTGGCCTAATTGGCTGAGGCATAGGCTTTGAGCAGCGACCATAGTATCGTAATCAGACGTTGAGGCCGATGCTTGATAAACCGAGCGTTTTTCTACAATAGTTTGGTCTTTGTGTTTGATAGACCATTGGGCAATCAGGCGGCTTTGCCCAGTGGCATCGACATGGAACTCCACTATGTCGATGCTGATTTGGTAATCCACTACCTGCCGCTGGGGCCAGGGATGGCGGATCATCCGGTTGCTGCCCAGTTGGCTGGGTAAGGCTTTAAACAAGGCTAGGGCAATGTTTTGGTCTAGCCGTTCTGCCCAACGATGGTGTTCGGCCTGCTTAAACTGGTGTTCGGTAAGGCCAACCATCATTTGCGGACGGTTCAGATAGTCGGGTATGTGTATCGGCCCCAAACCTATGATGCCTTCTGGAATAGGGGCGGGCGGTGGTGAGCTTAGGCCGATGTCCGCAGTGAGCCGATAAAATTGGATGGGCTTACTATCATGGTGCATACACGCGCTCAACAACAGTGTCGAGCAAGCCAACACAGACAGGGATTTCATGGTGTTTTACTCCTTTCCATACACGATCGAATCAGGATGGCGTTGAAGGTAATCTGTTAAGTCTTTGGTGGATTGCGCCGCCTCGCGCAGGGCTTCCAGCGATTGCCAAAGTGGCGCGTCGGGGGCGGCCAGAGTTTCAACGGCACCTAAAGAATTTTTCGATTCCAGTAAGACGCTGTTGGCAGTGTCCATTGTTTTTTCGGTGGCGACCAGCACGGGCTTAATATCACGGGTAAATTGCCGCACCAACGTTTGGGTGTCCGCCACCGTTGAGTTCATAGTGCTCAACAAGGGCGTGAGGTTATGGTTCATCGTGGCGATGAGCTTTTCGGTTTCGTTCAGGGTCTTAGTCAGGGCGGCACGGTTTTTCTTCAGTTCATCCGAGGTGGCTATATCACGCACCGCTTTTAAGGTCGCGGCAAGGTCTTTGACAATAGCTTCAATCGGCAATTGGCGGATTTTTTTCAATATTTCATCAGCGGTGTTTCTAATCTGATCTTCCGTGGTAGGTACTGCTGGCAATTCCGCCAAGTCTTTGTAGTGTAGTCCGGTCAGTTTTAGTGGATCGCTTTGATGGAAATTAAATTCCACGTATAAAAGCCCAGTCAGCAAGCTTTGGGTTTGCAATTGGGCTTTCAACCCGGCATCGATCAAGCGCTGGGCGTTTTGCTGGCGTTCTTGCGCAGTGGTGGCGGCTTGAAACGGTTGTCCGCTGGCATCCAAAACCATTTCCGAGTCCACTTCAATCACCACCGGCTTAATGATACGCGCCGCATTTTGATCCAGTTCCAG
>JACXTQ010000317.1 GCA_016919605.1 Methylovulum sp. | reverse complement strand
CATTGGCTCAAACCATGCTTGGTAAGTTTATTAATCCAGGGTATGGCTGATTTCATTTCGCGCATGGCTTTTTCAAACGACGATATTTATCTGATTTTTTTAGACACCCGCCCGCAAATCCAGCGTTTTGTTAACCAGCGTATCCGTTGCCAGGACACCACGGCGGATTTGCTGCAAGAGGTGTATTTGCGCTTGCGTTTGTTGACGCCGCCACCGCGCAGCGAAACGGAAATCCGCGCTTGGTTGTTCACCGTTGCCTCAAATCTGTCGATTGATTATCTGCGTAGCCAAAAACGTCATGGCGAATTGCTTGCCCAATACGGCGATGATAAAACCGAAGCCGACCACCGCGCCGAACCGGAGCGCATCACCCAAGCCCAAGACCAATTGTTCCAAATCCAAGCCGCCTTAGCGGAATTGCCCGATGCTTGCGCGGATATTTTGTACTTAAGCCGCGTGGAGGGCTTAAGTCATGCCGAGATTGCTGCGCAACTGCGGATCTCCACCAGTTGGGTTGAAAAACAGCTCGCCCGCGCCTTAAACCATTGTCGGCTATCGCTGGATAAAAACTGACAGTGTGGCGACTGCCCCGCCGATTCGTTATAGTTAAGTAATCGCAAGACCTATTTTGAAATTTATGGTGCGATTACTTATGAAATAATTAATACGCCTTCCACACACGCCACGCCGCCAATGACCGAAACACCCCAACAATTCCGCGAACGCCTCAGCCAAGCCGCCGTCGCTTGGCAAGTGCGCTTGTCTTCCGGCGATGTGTCCGATGCTACCCGCGCGGAATTTGATCACTGGCGGCAACAAAGCGTGGCGCATGAACAGGCTTATCAAGAAGCCGTCCAGCTTTGGCAACAGTTGTCCGACCCTTTGCAAGCCGACCGCCAACGCAGGCTAGCCCTTGCCGCCACCCAACAACGTCGTCGTCAAACCCGCCGCCGGAAGCTGGGGCTTGCCGTTGCCGCATCATTCGTATTACTGGTGTTGACAGAGCTATTCCCCGATTATCTCCACCACCCGCTCGCCGATTACCGCACCCACATTGGCGAGCAGACCTCCATCCAGCTGGCGGACAGTAGCGTTATTCACCTCAACACCGATACGGCTCTTAATGTGAGCCTAAGCGACAAAGAGCGGCGCATCGAACTGTTAGGCGGCGAAGCGGAATTTGAAGTCGCCCACGACCGCACCCGTCCGTTCCGCGTCAGCGCCGGACACACCACCACCGAAGCCCTAGGTACACGCTTCATCGTCCGCTACGACGGTAACGGTGGCAACGTCACCTTGCTGCAAGGCAAAATCCGCACCGCCGCGCCCAACACCGCCGCAACCTTAAGCGCAGGCCAGCAAATCGCTTTTCATGCCGATGATTTAGGAAACGTGCAAAGCGCCGACGTAAACAGCGCCGAAGCCTGGCGGCACGGGCGTTTGTTGATGAATTTCGTGCCGCTAAAACAAGTCATCGCCGAAATCAACCGCTATCGGCGCGGACAAATCTGCTTGCTGGACGACAACTTAGGTGAGAAGGAAGTAAACATCGCCATCGACATACAGCATATCGACGCTTGGCTGGAAGCTTTGCAGATGATCTTGCTGATTAAGATCGATAAATTGGGGCCGCTCGTTTTGTTGCGTTCTTGAACTGTACTATCACTAAGTTAATGGCGTCAGTATCTATACGCCCTTTTGCTTCTGCGACAATTTGCCACACCAAAAAATGTACGGCATTACCCCATACCAAACGTTTTCAGTCTGATTACATTCACCACTGAGGACTATCCATGAAAAACAAAAACATCAAATCCAACAAAAACCAGCGCAAGCGAACACACATCATCACTGTCTTGCCGTTGTTCTTGGGTCTGATAACGGAAATCACACCACTAATCAGCCAAGCTGAAAGCATTCCCGTTAGCAGTAGTCATCGTTTTAATATTGCCCCGCAACCGCTGTATTCTGCATTGGGCAACCTGGCTGAACAATCTGGTGTGCAATTTGTTTATAACGCCGACATGGTCAAAGGGCTTAACTCACCTGGTGTGCAGGGAAACTATTCACTTACGGGAGCTTTATCAAGGCTTTTAGCAGGCTCAGGCATTAGCTACCAGTTAGGTATTGGCAATACTGTGACCTTAACAAATACGATACTACCTGTTGCAGCAACAGCAGGATCAGCACAGCAGGCATCAACCACTTTACCTACGGTAAAAATTACCGCAAGTCCTGATATTGGGCCTGTCGAAGCAAATGACCATGATTATGCCAACCGTAATACTTTAGCGGCAACCAAAACTGATACCCCAATTATGGAAACGCCGCAGTCGATTCAGGTTATCAAACGTAGCTTAATTGAAGACCAGCAAAATCTCACCGTCAGCGAAAGCTTACGCAATGTCAGTGGTGTTGTACCCAATAGCTCCTTATTAACACCAGCATTCGATTCGACGCGCATCCGTGGCTTTGCTTCGGAACAAATGATTGATGGTTTTACCCAATATTACAATCCCGGTGACCGTGAAAGTACGGTTAATCTGGAGCGGGTTGAAGTGCTGAAAGGCTCTAATGCGGT
>JACXTQ010000316.1 GCA_016919605.1 Methylovulum sp. | reverse complement strand
CGGGCTGATGGCGGCCAGCAAGCGCACCCCGGCGAGGGTTTTGCCGCTGCCCGTTTCCGCCAGAATCGCCGCGAACACGGGGCGGTTGTCAAGGTTCTGTTGGGCGGCTTGGGCAAGCCGTTGTTGCCAGTGGTAGGGCGAGTGTTCCGGTATCGGGCTAATTGCCGGAGACAAGTTGGGGATTGGGGCGGTGCGAAAATGCCCGACATTCGCCAGTAAGGTTTTTAATTTGCGGGTGAGTTTTTCGACACGGCGCAGATGTTGGGGAACGGTGTCGCCCCAATAACCATTGCTTTTTCTATGGTCATTGGCGTAAGCGGTAGCTGTTAATAATGTATTAAATTGAGTTTCAGTCAGTGAGTGGCGTTTGTTATCGCTTTTATCACGCTGAATGGTCGCCAAATGGTCGGCGGCAATCAGCAAAGGGCGGTTGTAATGCACGTTTGCCAAAATCCAATCCCCAGCGTGGGTGGTCAAATCGGCTGCCAAGTCAGGGTATTGTTCCAGCAATGCGCTGACTTTTTTGGCAATGCTGGCAACTTGGCGTTGCCATTTGTCATCTTGCCAAGGCAATGCGCCGCCAGCGGGGCGTTGGCTTGCGGATTTTTCGGCAATGTTACGATTAATATCCAGCGTATTGACGTGGGTGCTGCGCTGGCTTTTTTCGGTGGCTTGGACTTCTATATCGCGCAAGCCATCCGGCAAGCGGTGGTGCGTCAACACCAACCAACTGACCAAGGTAAACACGGGCGCTTGCCCTAGCCAACCCGCCAATTGTGTGTGGCAAATATTCGGGTTTTTCGTTGGCAGCTCAAACAGTTTGCCAGCATCCGCCCATAACGTGTCAGGTTTTGCCAACCCCTCCAAAAACACTGTGTCGCTAGGCAAGCCCGCCGCCGCAAATTGGCTTTGCAACATCAAAAAGCCGACCAGATCATGGCGGTATTCTTCGTAACAGTAAGCACCGTACAGTTTGCCCTGAAACGCCTGTGTCGCCTTGCCAATGTCGTGCAACAACGCGGCAAGGCAACAGGTGAGATAAAGCAGTTCCCCGTAAGGGCCGTGGTTGGGTGCGGCAAATTCTTTGCTGGCTTGCGTGGTGCGGAAAGCGTAGCGGCCTTTTTGCGGCAGGTATTTCGCCAACACCCGACGTGTACGTTTCCAAGCTTTGCCTTCCGATTCGTTGATGAGTATGGCTAACATGGCTACTCCTGAACGTTGGCGGCAATGGCGTTATCATAGGGGATGGCGACATGCTGCTCCACCGCATCCTTGCGTTTGACGTAGACCAAGCGTTCGTCAGCGGCTTGGACGCGGCAATGTTCGAGGTATTCAATGGCGGTTTTATGGGTGGGCAATATGGCCATAGTGTAAAGTTTGGGTGTTTGAACGTTAGCAAAGTTTCATCCTCTCGCAAAACTGCGGCAAAGCTGCAATCTCTTAGGTAAGGGGTGAATCTTAGCAACATTACCACCTGTCTTTCTATGAACTATTACCATTTTTGCAAAATAATCGAAAAAGTTTTATAGCCCCGTCTAAGTTAAAGCAATCCGCTTTTCCTTATAATTAATAAGGGCATACCAAAAGCTTAAGGCTGTGTGGCTTATTTGTGATAACACAAACGCCGATCTTGCTTCACCTTGTCTCGAAAAATGCCTAAATTAAGGTTTCCCCCCACAAATCAGCGCTACCCGAAGCCATGCGCCTATGTAATAATAAAGGGCTTTGATTTTGCGATATTTCTTTCTGGTACGCTTTCACAATCCCCGTTTTTGGCGGGTCTAACGCATAATATAAGGGCATTATAATGGATGACAACAAAAAGAAGGCGCTTGGCGCGGCATTGATGCAAATCGAAAAGCAATTCGGTAAAGGCTCGGTGATGCGCATGGGTGATGTCGCGGCATCGCGGGATATTGACGTGGTGTCTACGGGTTCTTTAGGTTTGGATATTGCTTTGGGTTGCGGTGGTTTGCCGCGTGGTCGGGTCGTTGAAATTTACGGGCCGGAATCCTCCGGCAAAACCACGCTGACCTTACAAGTGATTGCGCAAATGCAAAGGCTGGGCGGCACGGCGGCGTTTGTCGATGCCGAACATGCGCTAGACCCCGGTTATGCTGAAAAAATCGGCGTTAATGTCAACGAATTGTTAGTGTCACAACCGGACACGGGCGAACAGGCGCTGGAAATCACCGACATGCTGGTGCGCTCTGGCGCGGTGGATGTCGTGGTTATCGACTCGGTCGCCGCCTTGACCCCTAAAGCCGAAATTGAAGGTGATATGGGCGATTCGCACATGGGTTTACAAGCGCGGCTGATGTCGCAAGCGTTGCGCAAACTCACGGGCAATATCAAACGCTCCAATACGCTAGTGATTTTTATCAACCAAATCCGCATGAAAATCGGCGTAATGTTTGGCAACCCCGAAACCACCACCGGTGGCAATGCCTTAAAGTTTTACGCCTCGGTGCGTTTGGATATCCGCCGCATTGGCTCGATTAAGAAAGGCGAAGAAATTGTCGGTAACGAAACCCGCGTCAAGGTGGTCAAAAACAAAGTCGCACCGCCGTTTAAAGAAGCGGAGTTTGATATCTTGTACGGCGAGGGCATTTCTTTTGTCGGTGAACTGGTGGATTTGGGGGTCAAATATGGCTTTATCCAAAAATCCGGTTCTTGGTATAGCTATGGCAGTGAAAAAATCGGCCAAGGCAAGGACAACGCTAAAAATTTCCTGAAAGAGCATCCTGAAAAAGCTTTGGAAATTGAACAAAAAATCAGGGCGGAAGCGTTTTCTAAACCTATCGTATTGGTTACTGACGACATTAGCGAAGAAGAAACCTTTATTGACGAAGAATAAGCCATGTCGGCTGTGCCTGAAACTGCCAAAGCCATCCAAGCGTATTGTTTGCGTTTACTGGCACGGCGTGAGCATAGCCGTAAGGAACTGCTCAATAAATGTGTGCAAAAAGGTTTTAGTAAAGATGACATCCTGCCGGTGCTGGCCGAATTGGCCGCGCAAGGCTGGCAGGACGATGGCCGCTATGCCGAAAGCTATGCGCGGGTTCGTATCCAAAAAGGTTACGGGCCTATCGCGGTACGCTATGAATTGCAGCAAAACGGGGTCGATGCCGAGGCCATAGAGACTGTGCTCCAACCCGTAACAGGCCATTGGCTGGACATGCTGGTGCAGGTTTACCAGAAAAAGTTTTCCCGTAATCCCCAGTTAAGCCGTCAGGAATGGGCCAAGCGTAGCCGTTTTTTAATGCAGCGCGGTTTTCCGGGTGACTTGGTCAACGCCTTGCCCGATCATTTATCAATCCGTTTTCTTAAGTATTAGTATTATTAACCGACCTAATTATCATGAACAAAATGACTAGCGCAGAATTACGCGCCGCCTTTCTGGACTTTTTCCGTCAACGTGGACATGCCATTGAGCCATCTAGCTCCTTAGTGCCAGGTAACGACCCGACTTTATTATTCACCAACGCCGGTATGGTGCAGTTTAAGGACGTGTTCTTAGGCCGCGAACACCGCGACTTTACTACCGCCGCGACCAGCCAGCGTTGTGTCCGCGCAGGCGGCAAGCATAACGACTTGGAAAATGTCGGCTATACCGCCCGGCACCACACATTTTTTGAAATGCTCGGCAATTTCAGTTTTGGTGATTATTTCAAAAAAGAAGCCATTCATTATGCGTGGGAATTTTTGACCCAAACAATGGCTATCCCCACCGAAAAGCTCTGGATTACCGTCTACGCCGAAGACCACGAAGCCGAAGCCATCTGGCTGAACGATGTTGGTGTCAACCCCGAACGCTTTTCCCGCATCGCCACCAAAGACAATTTCTGGTCGATGGGCGATGTCGGCCCCTGTGGCCCGTGTACGGAAATCTTTTACGACCACGGCGAGCATATTGCCGGTGGCCCTCCTGGCAGCCCCGATGAAGATGGCGACCGCTATATCGAAATCTGGAACTTGGTGTTCATGCAGTACGACCGTTCGGCGGACGGCACGTTGACCCCGTTGCCCAAACCCTCGGTGGATACCGGCATGGGCTTGGAGCGTATCGCCGCCGTGTTGCAAGGAGTGCATAGCAATTACGAAATCGACCTGTTCCAAAAATTGCTCACCGTCGCCGCCAGCTTGGCGAAAACCGATGATCTGGGCAACAGCTCCTTGCGTGTGATTGCTGACCATATCCGCTCTTGCGCTTTCCTAATCACCGATGGTGTGATGCCGTCCAATGAAGGCCGGGGCTACGTCTTGCGCCGCATTATCCGCCGCGCTATCCGCCACGGCTACCGCCTAGGCATTTTGGATGTGTTCTTCTACAAACTGGTCGCGCCTTTGGTGGCAGAAATGGGCGCGGCTTACCCCGAATTGCAAAATGCCCAAGCCCAAGTTGAGCGGGTGTTGAAAAAAGAAGAAGAGCGTTTTGCCGAAACCTTGGGGCAAGGCATGAAAATACTCGAAGCCTGTGTCGCCAAACTGGACGGCACGGTCATTCCTGGCGATACCGTGTTCCAACTGTACGACACCTACGGCTTTCCGGTCGATTTGACCGCCGATTTTGCGCGTGAGCACCAATTGACCGTTGATTATGACGGCTTTGACACGGCAATGGCGGCACAGCGTGACCGCGCCCGTTCCGCCAGCAGTTTTGGCGCCGATTATGACCAAGACATCAAGCTGGATAGCCAAACCGAATTTACCGGCTACGATCATCTTGATGACGAGGTGCATATTGTCGCCCTGTACCAACAAGGCCAGCCAGTAGCGAGCTTGCCCACGGGGGCGGAGGGCGTAGTGGTTTTGGACAAAACCCCATTCTATGCCGAATCCGGTGGCCAAAGCGGCGATTGTGGGCAATTGTTGGCAGGCGATGCCGTGTTTGCCGTTGCCGACACCCAAAAACAAGGCGGGACGTTATTCTTGCACAAAGGTAAAGTCGTGTCCGGCACCTTGACGGTCGGGCAATTATGCGCCGCCAAAGTCAGTGCCGAACAGCGCCAAGCCACCGAGCTTAACCATTCCGCCACCCATTTGCTGCACGCCGCCTTACGGCAAACCTTGGGCGACCACGTTGCGCAAAAAGGCTCGTTGGTCAATCCTGAGCGGTTACGTTTTGACTTCTCGCATTTTGAACCCGTCACCCCTGAACAAATCGCCACACTGGAGCAACGGGTCAACGCGCAAATCCGCCTTAACCAACCCGTGACCGCGCAAATCATGGCCAAAGACGAGGCCGTTAAAGCCGGGGCTATGGCCTTGTTCGGCGAAAAATACGGCGCAGAAGTGCGGGTGTTAAAAATCGGCGACTTCTCCACCGAACTGTGCGGCGGCACTCACGTTGACAGGGCGGGCGACATTGGCTGTTTTAAAATCATCAGCGAGACTGGCGTAGCCGCCGGAGTCCGCCGTATCGAAGCCGTCACTGGCGCGGGTTGCCTGGAGTGGTTGGCAGGGCGCGAACACGTCCTGAACAGCATCGCCAGCCTGTTGAAAAGTGCCCCCGACAAAGCGGCGGAAAAAGTCGAGCAATTGCTGGAAAAAACCCGCGCCCTGGAAAAACAACTGGAACGCCTCAACGCCAAACTCGCCAGCTCCGCAGGTGATGAACTGGGCAACCAAGCGGTCGATGTCGCGGGTATCAAAGTCTTGGCGGTCAAACTGGATAACGTCGATGCCAAATCCCTACGCGATATGGTTGACCAATTGAAAAACAAACTCGGCAGCGCCGCAGTGGTCTTGGCCGTGGTTGAAGGCGATAAAGTCAGCTTGGCGGCGGGTGTCACCAAAGACAAAATGGCGCAGATTAAAGCCGGTGATTTGGTTAACTTTGTCGCCACCCAAGTCGGCGGCAAAGGCGGTGGCCGCCCCGATATGGCGATGGCGGGCGGTAATAACCCCGCAGGTTTGGCGAGGGCTTTGCAGGGGGTTGTCGGTTGGGTTGAGGCTCAGTTAAAGTAATAAATTCTGAATATAAGGCGCATTAGATGTATCATGCGCCTAAAAATTATCAAAATTATATCTTGCTGTGTAAAAATACCTAAAGACAAATATGAACAAACCCATACAAAAAATATTATTCGGTAGCCCAGGAACGGGCAAAAGCCACAAAATTGATGCTGAAATCATTCCTGATGAATTAAAAATAGATATAAATAAGACACCAGAGAATGTTATAAAAACCGTTTTTCACCCTGAATATACTTATGGTGATTTTATCGGTAAATTAATGCCTATTACCCGTTCAGGAAAAGGCGAGAATAATAAAGTTGAATATAATTTTTATGAAGGACATTTTTTAAGGGCTTTGGCGCAAGCCTATAAAAACATAATTAAAACCCATGATAAGCAAGGTAATAAAATAGACGGGGCTGAAATAAAAAATGTTGCTTTAATTATTGATGAGATAAATAGAGGTAATTCATCGGCTATTTTTGGCTCTGTATTTCAACTGCTTGATAGGGAGAATGATGGTGACAATATTGGTTGGTCTAGTTATTCGATTAATGTGAATGAAATTGCATTTACAAAAATATTGGAATTAACTCTGAAGGCTATTGATGTTAAATATAAATCAGATACTAATAAATTTGAAATATTCTATGGGGAGGAAAGTAAAACAAAAACGAAAGAGGCCTTAGATAAGGATTTAACAGGAACAAAAATAGATTTGATAAATAAAACCATCAGAATCCCATCTAACCTTTCTATTATCGCCACGATGAATACATCTGATAGTTCTATTTATTATATGGATAGCGCTTTCAAGCGTCGCTGGGAATGGGAGTTTATTGATGTTGACTCAAAATCTATTTGTTCAGATGGTATCGCTTTTGAGAATAGGGAGCAATGGATAAGTTTCATAGAAAAATTAAATAGGTTTATCAAAAGTAATCATAAGTATATTCGCGGTATAGAAGACAAGCAAATCGGGCATTTTTTTATTAAGGATGAACAAATAAAAAAAGCGACCATTCAAAATAAGCTTATGTTTTTCTTATGGGATAGTGTTTTTAATAGGGATAAAAAGCCACTTATTGAACTGCTTTATAGTGAAAATACAAAGCATCACGATAATTTAATTACGTTTGGCGATTTTGCCAAACAGGTTGATAGCTTTATTGAAAAAATAAATGTTTAACTTTAAAGAATTAAAACTCGATAAAAGGGAAAATATCGGCAACTTAAGCTCTTTTGTTGGCATTAGGAGAAATAACAATGAATTGGAATTCCGTTTGCCTAAAGGTTTTGGCGAATTTCCAGAAAATGATTTTGATGCCACTAAAAAACTGTTTTTTAGAATGTACCGTACATTTAAAAAATTTGAGCAAGACAATTCATCATT
>JACXTQ010000315.1 GCA_016919605.1 Methylovulum sp. | reverse complement strand
CAGTGGCGGATTTGATACCCTCGCTGCATAGAAAAACCGATATGAAGGCCTCCTTGGAGCAGATTGCCCTGATTGCGGCTGGGGTGCTGTTAATTGGTTATTTGCATGAGGTCGCCCATCATTTTGAGGCGGGGGGCTAAACGGGCGGGGATGGCATCCTATCCCCGCCGCCTTCAGCTTATCAGGTAATCACGTTAGGTGCATCCCGACCGGTGCGCTTTTTCACTTCGCAAAATTGTTCGGCCAGTTCGATTAACTCGGCCAACGCCAGTTGCGCATCTTGGTCTTGGCGGCTAACATCGGGTTCGAAGCGTTCGATATAAATGCGCAAGGTGGCGCCGACCGTACCGGTGCCGGACAAACGGAAAACAATCCGTGAGCCGTTGGTAAAGCCGACCCGTATGCCTTGGTTACGGCTGATGCTGCCGTCCACCGAATCTTCGTAACAAAACTCGTCGGCATACTTGACGGTGTATTCGCCAAACGCTTGGTCGGGTAGGATGGGCAATTGGCTGCGCAAATGCCCGACAATGGCGTTGGCGATGGGTGTTTCCACTGCTTCGTAATCATGGCGGCAATAAATGTCGCGGCCAAATTTTTGCCAATGCTCATGGACGATGTCAGCCACGGGTTGCCGTCTTTTGGCGATCAGGTTCAGCCAAAACAGTACTGCCCATAAGCCGTCTTTTTCGCGAACATGGTTAGAGCCTGTGCCAAAGCTTTCTTCGCCGCACAGGGTAATTTTGCCGGCATCGAGGAGATTGCCGAAAAATTTCCAACCCGTTGGTGTTTCAAAGCAGGGAATGTTATAGCTGGCCGCTACCCGATCAACCGCTTGGCTGGTGGGCATGGAACGGGCGACACCGCTGAGGCCTTGGGCATAAGCGGGGATCAGGCGGGCATTGGCGGCCATAATCGCTAAGCTATCGCTGGGGGTGACAAAAATATGGCGGCCAGTGATCATATTGCGGTCGCCGTCACCGTCAGAGGCGGCGCCAAAGGTTGGGGCGTGGTCGCTGAACATCACGTGTGCCAGTTCATGGGCATGGGCGAGGTTAGGGTCTGGGTGGTGGCCGCCAAAATCTTCCAAAGGTACGGCGTTAATGACCGATTCGGCGGGGGCGCCGAGCATCTCAACTAGGATGCGTGTGGCGTAAGGGCCGGTGATCGCGTGCATGGCATCAAACAATAAGGTGATGTAACCGCTACTAATGCTTTGCTTGAGGAGGGGGAAATCGAATATACTTTGCATCAGTTCGGCATAATCGCTCACCGGGTCGATGATGGTGATCTTAAGGTCGCCTATTTGCTGAGTGCCAATGTTATCAAGGTCAATATCGTCCATCGCGATTGTTTTATAAACGTTGATGGTTTGGCTACGCTGATAAAATGCCGCCGTGTCCTTTTCGGGGGCGGGGCCGCCATTGCCGACATTGTATTTGATGCCAAAATCTTCTTCAGGGCCGCCCGGATTGTGGCTTGCCGATAAAACCAATCCGCCAAATGTGTGATATTTTCTGATAATATGCGATGCGGCCGGTGTTGACAATAAACCGCCTTGGCCGATAATCAATTCACCAAAACCATTGGCCGCCGCAATTTTTATGATGATTTGTATTGCAGCTCGGTTAAAATAACGCCCATCGCCACCCAATACTAGGGATTTGCCGGCGAAACCTTCTAATGAGTCAAAGATTGACTGTACAAAATTTTCCAGATAACCCGGTTGCTGAAAGACTTTGACCTTCTTTCTCAGTCCCGATGTGCCTGGATTCTGGTCGTTATAGGGATGGGTGGTAATCATTTCTATTTGCATAATGGATCCTTCGTGGTGTTAACCTAGTGCCTTAGGCCACTAAATTGTTTTTTGAGTTTGGACGTTAGTAGAAGTTATATGTTACGAATATTTTCATTGTTGTGTTGTAGTTTTTTTTCCGTGGCCGTCTCGGCCAATAGTGATGTGTGGTTGCTGGTAGATACTAAAGCCCGTAAAATCGAAGTCAAAAAAGGTGATTTCACCATTGAAACGATTGAAAAAATCGCCATAGGTCGTGGCGGTGCGGGCGCCAAATCTCATCGTGGCGATAATATCACTCCGCACGGTAGTTACAAAATAGGCTGGATTGGCGAAAAATCTTCATTTCGCCGCTTTTTTGGTTTAACCTATCCATCAGTAAATGATGCAGAAAAAGCCTTGGCGCGTCATGTTATAGACGAGCCTACTTATTATCGAATTGTATCCGCGCATATTAATAATCAAATTCCCCCGCAAAATACGCCCTTAGGCGGCCAAATCGGCATTCATGGGCTAGGGAGCGCGGATGAAAGGGTCCATAAGTTTTTTGATTGGACACACGGTTGTATCGCTCTGACTAACGGTCAAATTGATCATTTAAGCCAGCTAGTTGATACAGGAACAGTAGTAAAGATAAAATAAAGCTGGAAAATGCGGTAATCGGTGATAAAATTGCACTCAGGTGTAAGATTTTTTTGTTGTAATAACTTTATATTTAGGAAAATGATATGAAAAGAGTAGTGAAATTATCAATGGTCGCATTGGCTGTTAGCATGGTTGTCGGTTGCGCAAGCAGTTCAGACATCGACGGTCTGCAATCACAAATCGACAGCTTGAAAACATCTGTTGCCCAAGCTTCTTCTGACGCTTCTAGCGCAATGTCTGCTGCTAACGACGCTTCTTCAAGAGCTGCTGCCGCTGAATCTGCCGCTAACCGTGCCGCTCAATACGCACAAGAAACTAGCAGCAAATTGGACAGCATGTTCAAAAAAACGATGATGAAATAAGCCATAGTTTTATGGCTTCATAAAAAAGCCCGATGGTTTTGCCATCGGGCTTTTTTTATGCCGGACGCTTAACCGGCTTGCTCACCGCCGAACAATTCCACCAAACGTGGCAGAAACTGCCCCAACTCCAGCGACATAATCGCAAAATCGGCATCAAAGCGTTCCGCCTCGTTATCGGCTTGCACATCCGCCGCTTGGTCTTGGACTAAGTCCAAAAAGCGCAGGCGTTTGATGGCCAGATGTTCATCGACAATAAACGCCAGCCGATCCGCCCAATTGACCGCCAGCTTAATCACTTGCTTGCCGGTATCCAAATGGTTCTTAATTTCCGGCAACGCCAGGTCATGACGCTTACAGCGGATAATGCCGCCTGCCTCTTCGGGCGAACGCAATTCGCATTCGTCTTCAACCGTTAGGTCATCAGGCGTTT
>JACXTQ010000314.1 GCA_016919605.1 Methylovulum sp. | reverse complement strand
GGCCGTGATGTCGGCGTAGGGCTTGCACAGATAAACGTCGGCCCTGTTGCCATGGCCGCGTTTTCACTTGAAGAGTGGCTTAGCCGCTAGCTGTGGTTATGCCCGTTACAGGCAAAAAATAGGCTTCCCTGCTTGCAAGGTATGGGTGACACGGCCTTTTAAGGTACGGTGCCAGTAAGGGGTGTTGGTGCCTTTGCTGCGCCAGTTTTCAGCATTGACTTGCCACGACAGTTCAGGGTCAAACACACAGACATCGGCAGGGAAGCCAGGCGTTAACGCGCCGCTTTGCAAGTTCAGGATACGCGCCGGTTGCTCGCTTAAGGCGGCTATGCCTTGTGCTAAGGTGATGGCATGTTGTGACACCAGTTTCAGCATCAGCGGCAACAGCGTTTCCAGCGAGGAAATGCCCGGCTCGGTTTCGGGAAAGGCGCCGAGTTTGGCATCGATGTCGTGTGGCTGATGATCCGAACAAATGCTGCTAATCGTGCCGCTGGCCAAGCCTTGCCGCAAATATTGCTTATCGGCTTCGGTGCGTAACGGCGGCAGGACATGATAGGCGCTGTCAAACGGCTTGATGTCGTTCTCGGTCAAGTGCAGTTGGTGGATGGCGACATCGGCACTGACCGCCAAGCCGTATTTGTTGGCCTGATGGATTTTGATGACCGAACGTTTGCAACTGATTTGGCCAAAATGTACCCGACAGCGGGTCAGTTCGGCAAGCTCCAGGCATTGGTCTAGGGCGATAGTCTCCGCCGCATCAGGGATACTCGGCAAACCATAACGGGTGGCGACCGCGCCTTCATGCGCACAGCCATTATTGCCCAGCCAGTAATCGTTAGGGCGAAATATCAGCAACAAATCATGGCTGGCGGCATATTCCATCGCCCGCCTTAAAATCAGCAGGTTGCGGATCGGTTGGTTGGCGTTGCTGACGGCAATGCAGCCGGTCTCTTTCAAGGCCAGCATCGAGCTTAATTCGTTGCCTTCCAGTTTTTGGGTCAGGGCGGCAATCGGGTAGATTTGCGGGTAATTGGCTTTTTCTGCCAGTTCCTTAATCAGTTCGGCCACGGCAGGGGTGTCTATCACCGGTTTGGTGTCCGGTTGCAGGCACATTGTGGTGACACCGGCACTGGCGGCGGCTTGGGTTTCGCTTTTGAAGGTAGCTTTGCGGCTTTGCCCCGGTTCACGCAGGCGTACGCTCAAGTCAATAAAGCCAGGACAGACAATCTGGTTGCTGGCATCAATCACGGTGTCGGCGTTAAACCCTGCGGGGGCTTCGGTTACGGAGGCGATTTTGCCATCGCTAATGTACACCGAGCCGATCCGGTCAATGTCGTTGGCAGGGTCAACAATCCTGCCTTGCTTGATATGGATGTGGCGCATCAGAAAGCCCCCTGTGGCTGCATCGCCATTGACATGATCGCCATGCGCACGGCAATGCCGTTGCTGACTTGTTTTAAGATGACCGATTGTGGGCCATCGGCCACTTTCGACTCAATTTCCACGCCACGGTTAATCGGCCCCGGGTGCATGACTATGGCATCGGGTTTGGCGATTTTTAACTTGCTCTCCGTTAAGCCGAAACATTTGAAATACTCGCTTTCACTGGGCAGTAGGGCGGAACTCATGCGCTCTTTTTGTAAGCGCAACATAATGACCACATCAATGTCTTGCAAGCCTTCCGGCAAATTATGTGAAACCGTGACTCCTAGAGTTTCCACATAAGCGGGTAGCAAGGTTTTCGGGGCGATTACCCGCACTTCTGCCGCACCTAGGGTGTTGAGGGCTTGAATTTGCGAGCGGGCTACCCGCGAGTGCAAGATGTCGCCAATAATCGCCACACGCAAGGGGGCAAAGTCTTTTTTGATCTGGCGGATGGTGAACATGTCCAGCATGGCTTGGGTGGGATGGGCATGTTGTCCGTCACCGGCATTGATGACGCTGATATGCGGTGCGGTATGTTGGGCGATAAAGTGCGCCGCGCCGCTGATGGCATGGCGCACCACAAACATATCGACAAACATGGATTCTAAGTTGCGGATGGTGTCGAGCAAGCTTTCACCTTTGGAGGTGGAAGAGGTGGCTATGCTCATACTCAGGACATCCGCCGACAAACGTTTGGCAGCCAGTTCGAAGGTGGTACGGGTACGGGTGCTGTTCTCAAAAAACAGGTTGACGATAGTTTTGCCCCGCAGCAACGGCACTTTCTTGATTTGCTGGTCGGATACGCCGACAAACGATTCAGCGGTGTCTAAAATCTCGGTCAACAGGGTTTTGCTTAGGCCTTCGATGGTTAAAAAATGTTTCAGTTTGCCTTCTGAATTTAATTGTAAGTTATCAGTCATGGCCGGCCGTGTTTTCTATGTGGAAGTGTAAAGGCTTTGGGCCGGTCAGTTTGATGCGTTGCGTAGCGGTTAAGTTCATCCGTTCGCCTGCGCAGTCCGGGGTGATGGGGATTTGTTTGCCGTCCCGCTCAATCAATACACCTAAAACTACGCGGCTAGGGCGGCCATAGTCAAAGATTTCGTTCAAGGCCGCGCGGATGGTGCGTCCGGTATAAAACACGTCGTCAATCAGGATAATGTCGCGTCCTTCGATGTTGTGCGGCAGTTGGCTAGGTTTGACATTAGGATGTACGCCGATTTGCGAAAAATCATCGCGATAAAAAGAAATGTCCAACAAGCCCAGTGGTTCGTTGATACCTAACCGTTGGTGCATGGCTTCGGCCACCCACACCCCGCCGGTGTGGATGCCGATCATCAGTGGTTGGGTAAGGCGCCTGTCGATGATGATTTGCCGTAAGTCGGCTTCCAGTTTATTGAGCAAATGGTCAATGTCTAACACTAAATCGTCCTGTGGGTAAAATCGTTAAGCCAGCTTTGCAAGATAAGCTGCGCCGCCAACTGGTCTTGCACCGCCCAAAGCTTGGTGGCATTAAGGCCGGTTTCATCAAACAATAGTTGCTTGGCTTCAAAAGTGGACAGGGTTTCGTCCTGTTGGTACACCGGCAAGCGGAAGCGGCCTTCCAATTGTCGGCAAAACTTTAACATGCGTGGTGTAATTGGGTTGTCGGTACCGTCAGCTTGTCGCGACACACCGACCACCAACCCGACTGGTTGCCATTCGTTGATCAGTTTGGCTATGGCTTGCCAATCCGGGACTTGGTTGGGCGAGCGCAAAGTCTGTAGCGAACTGGCACTGCCGGTGGTGATTTGCCCGACTGCCGCACCGATTTTTTTGTTACCAAAATCAAAGCCCAGATAGGTGTCGTTGCGGATGTTGGCGGCGAGCGGGTCAAAATTAGCCATGTCCCGCCATTGTGGTCAGTTTGTTGATGTCGATGCCGATTTGTCCGGCCGCTGCATGCCAGCGCCTGTCTATCGGAGTTTCAAACAACACCCCTTGGCCGTAGGGGGTGTTAAGCCAGGCATTGGCGATTATTTCTTTTTCCAATTGCCCCTCGCCCCAACCGGCATAGCCTAAGGCTACCAAGTAATGCTCAGGGCCTTGGCCAACGGCAATCGCTTCCAAGACATCACGCGAGGTGGTCAGCGAGACGGTGTCTGAGATCGGCAAGGTTGCGTGCCAGTCACCGCCGGGGCTGTGCAAGACAAAGCCGCGCTCTTGCTGCACCGGGCCACCGGCAAATACAGGGGCTTCGGCGGCGGCCAGCGAGGTGAAGGGGATATTCATTTGCTTGAAAATATCACCCAATTTCATGTCGGTGCAGCGGTTGATGACAATGCCTAAGGCTCCGTCCTTATTGTGCTGGCACAAAAAAGTGACGGTGTGGAAAAAAATCGGGTCAGCCAAGCCGGGCATGGCGATGATGAATTGGTTATCTAAGTAAGTAGGTTCGATCATAGGGCTAAAATCTGAAATAGTGGATCGTTTAATGGGCGCTCATGCCAGATTCATCAGAGAATGTCCATACGCGGGTAATAACTAATATATTGACTTCCTTAAGCAATTCAATAGGGAAGGGTGCGAAGGGCGCACTCATCTTAACAATATTTTTTGCCGCTTCATCCAATGTCGGATGCCCTGACGAGCGGGTGACGACAATGCTTTGGACGCTGCCGTCAGCCTTAATGCCGACATCCATAGTCAAGCGTCCAGAAAAATTTCTTTTCGCGGCAACTTCCGGGTAATTCATATTGCCAATCCGCTCCACCTTGCTTTCCCAGTCTTTTTGGTACTGTGCCGCCAAAAACTGGTGGGTGCTGACTTGGCTGACGCGTTTGATTTTGTTGTTGTCGGAGCTTTGCTGGCTGAGGCGGATTTCCGTACCCAACTGGGCCAATTGGCTGCGCAAGGTTTCCGCATCCAAGCGTGGGCGTTGCTCGCTTTCGCCATCATCAGGCCGATCTTGGGTCTCGACTTTTTGCACCGCTCTTGGTTGTGTCAGTATCTTTTCGACAGATTTCGGTTTGTTTGCCACCTCAGCCGCTTTTTTAATGATCTTATGCTCGCTCTCGCCTTGGCTGGGCAATTGTTGTTGGGGCGGTGTGGCTTTTTGCACCTGCTCCCCTGCACCGACCTGGTTATCCGGGGCTAAAAATTTGGCCTCCGGCGGAGCTTTTGGGGCCGGTGTATTGACCAAGGTAATGTCAATGGAACGGTTAAACTTTTCGTTTTTGGGCGCGGTGAAATTCACCCCCAAGACGATGGCTAAATGGATGACCGCCGCCGCGAACAAGGCGACCAGCAACGGGTCGTTTTTGCTCAGGATCGTGGTGGGTTGGAATGCCGTTTTTTTAGCCATGTCCGACCACAGTTTCAATATGATCCATCAATAATGCGCTGATATTGATGCCAAATTGTTTATCAAGTTCCTGCACGCAGGTAGGGCTAGTGACGTTGATTTCGGTCAAGCAGTCACCAATGACATCTAGGCCGACAAACACCAGCCCTTTAGCGCGTAACGTAGGCCCTACTTGTTGGGCAATCCACAAGTCTTGTGCGGTTAATGGCCGCCCCTCGCCGTGGCCACCAGCGGCCAGATTGCCACGGGTTTCACCTTGTGCCGGAATCCGCGCCAAGCAGTAAGGCACCGGCTCTCCGTTGACCATCAGAATACGCTTATCGCCGTCTTTGATGGCCGGCAAATATTTTTGCGCCATGACATAGCGGCTACGGTATTGTGTCATAATTTCGGTAATAACGCTGAAATTAGGGTCGCCAGTGCGCAAATGAAAAATTGACGTGCCGCCCATGCCGTCCAAGGGCTTTAGGATAATGTCTTGGTGTTCCTGCAAAAATTCCCGAATTTTGGTTGGCTCGCGAGTCACCAACGTGTCGGCGCAACACTGGGCAAACCACGCGGTATAAAGCTTCTCGTTGGCATCACGCAAGGATTGCGGTTTGTTGACGACATAAACCCCTAAATGTTCGGCGCGTTCCAGCAGGTAAGTCGCGTAAATATATTCTTGGTCAAAGGGCGGGTCTTTGCGCATCATAATGACATTAAGCGCATCCAGAGGCAGGTCTTGCTCGGTAATGAAGCTATGCCAGCACCCAGGGTCGCGTTGTACTTTTAAGGTGCGGGTTCTGGCATAGCTTCGGCCATTGCGCAGGTACAGGTCATTCAGCTCCATATAATGCAGCTCCCAGCCCCTAGCTTGCGCTTCCAGCAACATGGCGAAACTGGTGTCTTTTTTGATGTTGATATGGCTGATGGAGTCCATCACCATGCCCAGTTTTATAGCCATTTAGGGTTCCTTAAATAGAGCGGATTGTGCTTATTTTATAGATTGCAGTTTACCTTGCAAAGAAATTTTGGTATAAAGCTCGGCTATTTAGTATTAAGGCACATCATAGAGGTAAATATGACCAGAATATGTCAAGTCACAGGAAAAAAGCCGGCTGTCGGCAATAACGTATCACACGCCAACAACAAAACCAAAAGACGTTTTCTGCCTAATCTGCAACATCACAGATTTTGGGTGGAAAGCGAAAACCGTTGGGTTCGCCTGCGGGTTTCCGCTAAGGGTATGCGGATCATCGATAAAAATGGCATAGACGCTGTATTGGCGGACTTGCGTAAAAACGGCATTAAAGCTTAAGAGGACACACCATGCGCGATAAAATCAAGTTAATTTCTACCGAAGGCACGGGCCATTTTTATACCACCACCAAAAATAAAAAAACCATGCCTGAAAAAATGGAGATCAAAAAATTTGATCCGGTTGTCCGTAAACACGTCATGTATAAAGAAGCCAAAATCAAATAAGCGTTTTAGCTTTCCCCCGTTGCTTGCGCTAACCACACTTTTAAGGCCGTGGTTAGTCAGGTGGCGTAACTGCGTACTCTCCCCCCATTGTACTTTTGCACGGGTGCTGCCTGATTGATTTGTCGGCTGTGTTGCACTATTTTAATTCGCTTGTTGTCAATTGCATTGAATTGGTGCGAAGATAATGTCTACGGTTTGGACAAAAGCCGTTATCACTAGGATGCAGTGTACCCGCCCGCCCGTGCTTTCAGATTCGCCCCGTTATTTTACAGGATTAAAAATAAGTTATCGGTGCTACTAGTGCGCTGAAACTTATGTGGTTTTAAAGGGTCGTACCCTGACCATTACAAAATGGTGGCATACTTCATGCTTTATTCAATGTAAAAATTAATAACTATTAAGAAGCTATGAAATCGATCTGGGAAAACTACACAACCGAGAACGCTTACGACGAACTCATGTATTCCGAATTCCAGCCGCGTCCGGTCAGCCACAGTTTATGCCAATACTTAAACTCGCTGAAAAAAACCGATATAGACAAGCGCAAGATCGCGGCGGAACTGGCGATTATGGAGATGGGCATCACCTTTACCGTCTACAGCGATGAGGGCAATATTGACCGTGCTTGGCCGTTTGACATTATCCCGCGTATTATGGATGCTAGGGAGTGGCGTATTATTGAGCAGGGCTTAAAGCAACGCCTGACCGCCCTCAATTGTTTTATCAGTGACGTGTATGGTGAGCAAACCTTTATTAAAGAAGGCAAAATCCCTAGCGAAACCATCAACAGCTCGAAAAACTTCCGCAAAGAATGCGTGGGCATGAAGCCGCGCCATAATGTCTGGGCCAATATCTGCGGCACTGATCTGGTGCGTGACAAAGACGGTATCATGTACGTTCTGGAAGACAACTTGCGTGTCCCTTCCGGCGTATCTTACATGCTGGAAAATCGGGTCATCACCAAGCGGGTGTTTCCTGAATTGCTGCAAGGCATTGATATTCTGCCGATAGATGATTATCCAACGCAGTTGCAAGACATGCTTTCATCAATTGCGCCCGCGCAAACCGACAAACCGCAAATTGTAGTCCTGACTCCGGGCATTTATAATTCGGCTTATTTTGAACACGCCTATTTGGCGCAACAAATCGGTGCGCAATTGGTGGAAGGCGGCGACTTGGTGGTCAAGGACGACAATTGTGTGTACATGCGCACCATTGAGGGGCTGGAAAAGGTCGATGTGATTTATCGGCGCATTGATGATGATTTCCTTGACCCCGAAGTGTTCCGCAAAGACTCTACTTTGGGTGTGCCCGGTCTGATGCGGGCTTGGAAAGCCGGTAATGTCGCCTTGGCTAACGCACCGGGGGCAGGGGTGGCCGATGACAAGGTGGTCTATGCCTATGTGCCGGAAATGATCCGCTACTATCTCAACGAAGAGCCAATTTTACCGAACGTACCCACTTATTTGTGCAGCAATAAAGAGCACTTTGACTACGTTATGGAACATCTGGCCGAACTGGTGGTAAAACCCGCCAATGAGTCGGGTGGTTACGGCATGTTAGTCGGCCCCCATGCCACCGCTAAGGAGGTCGAGGCGTTCCGCAAGGTTATCCAAGCTGACCCGCGCAACTACATCGGCCAGCCTACCTTAGCCATATCCACTGCCCCAACTTTGTGCAAAGGCAAATTGGAGCCACGCCATATCGATTTGCGCCCCTTTATCTTACAAGGTGAAAATACTTTTGTGACCGCTGGCGGCCTGACACGGGTCGCCCTGCGTAAAGGCTCGCTGGTGGTCAATTCCTCGCAAGGCGGTGGCAGTAAAGACACTTGGATCATCAATATGGAGGGACACTAATGTTATCTCGTTCAGCAGAACGCCTGTATTGGCTGGCGCGTTACATGGAGCGCACCGAAAACACCGCCAAATTGGTCAGTGTGTATATGAACCTGCTTATGGATTTGCCCAAAGGCGTGGAAATGGGCTGGCAGCAATTGTTGCGCATCAACGGCTCGGAAGCCGAATTTTATGAAAAATACAAGGTTGCCAACGAGCGCAACGTCATCCGCTTTATGTTGGCCGATGATAGCTATGCCAGCTCCTTGTTTTCATCGTTGAGCGGGGCTAGGGAAAACATCCGCACCACCCGCGAGTTGTTGCCGGACGAGGCGTGGGAGCAAGTCAACGAAATGTACCTGTATGTCAAGAATGATTTGGAACTGGTTATCAACCGCCGTAGCCGAGTTCTGTTCCTGAAAAAAATCCTCGAAGGTTGCCAACGTTTTAGCGGGTTGTTATCCGGCTATATGAGCCACAACCACCCCTATCGTTTTATCCGTTTGGGCAGAAACCTTGAACGTGCCGACATGACCAGCCGTATCCTCGACTTGGCTTCTCTGTTGCTGGCCGACTCGCGTAGTGATGAATTGCGCCATTATGAAACGATTTTGTGGATCAACATCCTGACTGCCCTGAGCGCCCTGCTGATGTACCGCCAGCACGTCCGCAGCCGTGTTAAAGGTGATGATGTCCTCAATTATTTGTTGCTGGACAAAAATCTGCCCCGCTCAATCGCCCGTTGTTTG
>JACXTQ010000313.1 GCA_016919605.1 Methylovulum sp. | reverse complement strand
TAAGCGTACTTAACAGCCAGGCGAATCCTGCAACCTAGTCATCCACGGCTCTTTGGCACAAGGGTCAACATGAAACGCCAAGGCTTCGGGCTTATGTAGCAAGCCTTCCGACCCCGACGCATTCGGGTTAAGCTGGCGTTTTTCGACAAAATCGACCATGCGTCTGGCGTTGTAAATCGCCAATACACGATGACCGTGACTGCTGTGGTAAATTTGATAAGCCACATTGCCTTCGTCAAAAGCGCGGTTGCGGCCAATTAAAGCAGCGATGGCGGCGGCATTGCCGTGGGCAAGTTTTTTTAGCACCGAATCATCGCGGTATAACATCAAGTCTTGCAAATGTTCGGCCAAAGAACCCACGGCTTGATGCCTATGCAGGGCGCGAACTTCCTCGTCATTGCACTCGAAACTTTCCGCAACCAGATAATGTTTGTCACGTTCGCCATCATTGGCGAACAATGATAGCTTTTCCAACGCATGGTGCTGCAAGGCCGCTAAAAAAGAGCCGGGGGCGCGGATATGTTTGTCTACGGTCACTACCCACGGCAAAGCCCTACCCGTTTTAGCAAAGCGTTCTTTGACGCTATTGATGACGGCTGAACGTGGCAGTTCATCTTCACGCCCTTCCGGTTTGACGATAAACGCATCGACTGCGGTAATTTGGGTATGGAAACCTGCGGCCCTAAAGTCGTTAATAATATCGGCGTAGCGGGGTTTATAGGGAATACCGGTGCCATCATATAAGATATTAATCTGCATGGCTCTAGCATAATCGGAAACGACCCCGCGCAAGCGGTTGGCGAACGGTTCGACAAAAACATAATCATCGCTGTGATGGCTAGCCGCAGTTAGCACAGTGTATAAGTCGCTGAGCTTGCGGAACTCATCCAACGAAGCAATAACAAAATTGTCGCCGCACTGGGCAGCGGCGATTTCTTCGACCGCCGTTTTGCCAGAACCCGCCCCGCCCATGCTCATAAACAGCTTAGGGTTGGCATCGGGGGTTTTGCCTTCAAAAATGTCACTTCTGGCTTTTTCCAGCTTGTCCGTCATCTTGCAGATGCGTTGATAGGCAATCTCCACCCCACGATACAAACGCTCGTCACCTTCCGCCGCCTGTAACAATTGCTGTTTTAAAGCTTCGTTATGGGCCAACTTATAGATAGTCACGCCTTCGCCCGCACACTGTTTGATCAATTCGACCAACTCGGTATGCCCAGGTGCACGCAAGCCCGTCAAAATATTGACATCCAGACAGAATAACGGTGCCAAGCCATTTCCGCCGATACAGATACCGTCTATTTCAATGGCCCGCGCTGGGCGTAAGGCTTCAGTATCGGGCAAGTAAGCAATCACTTGCTCGGACAGGTTTAGGGGATAATCGGCGAATTGTTTGCCGGGTAAAAACAACTCTTCCCGAATGCTGGCTAAAGACACTAAGCCACCGTTGACCGTAACCAGACAATCGATGCCATCCGGGGTTTTATGCGACAAAAACGGGATGCCCAACACAAACTTTTTGTTTTCCGGCCACTTGCCATAACCATTGGCGATATTTTGCAAGCTTCGGCTCCGTGCCGGATCTAAAGCGTGTTGAAAAGCTCGGGTAATGTCGGCAAGGTGGCTGTATTGATGATGCAAAGCCATCGGGTCATTTTTTGCCAAACGCCGAAAATCAATACCTTGTTCATAAACGGCCTTAAAGGCGGGCAGCTTGCCCAAAGCCACCATAAACAAATCCAGCGTGATACGGTTGCCATAAGTAAACGGCCTAACCGCCCGCATTTTTTGGTAAAACACGCTCAACCGTTCGGCGATGTTTTCGGTTTGGATAACAAAGCCGTTATTGTCAAAAATCGCGGTGTCCTTATTGTCATCACCATCCAATACCAGCCACTCTATAGTTTCCCGAAACAGCTTGCGCTTGGCAGCATCGGGCATGTTGCCCGGTCTATGGCTGACCGTGGCCTGCTCTTTCCAATCGAAAAATATTTCCCGATGGATACGCGAGAACAGCTCGGTTAAATACGTCACCCGCTTTGCTTGATCTTGCGACACTGTATTTTCAATCTCGCGTTGCAAGGCGCTTAACAGCACACAGCCTTGGGCAATCGCCAAGGCGGTACGCAATTTTTTCAGTTGCCAATAACCAGGTATGGCGTGGGAAGTAGTGCTTATCATGCCGTCTGTAAGTAAAAATTAAAGCAGGTCAAGGCCGTTTACACCAGCCGTGCACGAGTTTCAGATAACTGCTTGGTATTATGCAGCTTATCCTTAATCTCCATTGTCATCCATACCAACGTTTAATCGCTAAAAACAGCCAGCAGTTCTTCATCGCACAGCACATCACTGTCGTCCATTTTCGCTGGACTGGCTTTGTTGTTGGCTAGTTTTGGCGGCCTATGCTCTTTAAAAAACTGTTTCATTACATACTCAACGCCATAATGTGATACCGTCCGCATATCGGGATTATAAAATTGTCCGCGCATAACCGGAGAAGAAATGATTTCATAGGACGGGAAATAATCGACAAAACGGTATTTGTCGACCAGATAACCGGCAGCCGCCCGCAATACCGACTTTGATTGCATGGTCGCGACTACAACGCTTTGATCGGTGGCGGTGGCCATTAACGGCACGGGCGACACGGTTAAAATAAAACGCATTTTTTCGTTAACCTGTCTGACCAACTTAAAAAATGTTTCCATATCACGGATGACATCAGCACATGAAAGATTCAACAGTTGATAGTTATCAGGGTCATAGACTCCGCCTGAGACACCTGGAGCAACCGGAAAAGCCGAACCATCCTGTTTAGACACCCAGATTTCGGTCAAACCCAGCGTAAAGATAAATACATGGGCTTCTTCAATGAGTTTTTTGACACATCGCAAATGATGGTCTCGATGGTTTTCCAATTCATCAATACTGACAAAAGGCTCCGGCTCGATAGTGGGGCGGAAAGGATCAACATACCCCCCATTTTTAAGCCAAACACTTTCTTTAGGGATAAAATGACCCAATGCCCGCTGTGATAACTGTAACAATTGCCTAGAGCTGTAAACATTGCCGTAACGGGCCGAATACATATCGTAACCAAACTCAAGGCGGCTTTCATTGTCCAAAAAATCCGGCGACGGCTCAACATCCATAAAATTAAAGCCCTGAGCCTTGAGTTGGTTGCCGATATGCTGGGCAAAACAACTGCCCGCCGTGGCAATCGGTTTACCAGCAATAAGGAATTTTTTTGTATACCATTCACCTATATCCAAAGGGTGGGAGTCACTGACAACTTTTTTCCAAAAAGCCTTATCCGGTTGTTCTTTATAAGGATGCTTAGGAAGCATAAATGGTTTCTCTTACCAATTTAAGTGAGCTAACAAAAGAGGTTTTGCCATGCAACATTCATCAAAACCATCAACCCTGTGATTTCAAGAACGCGATAACTTCATGAATCATCACTATCCCAAATTCTTTATTAGCATGTATGCCATCATCATTTTTAAAGCTCTCGTGCATAAACCCATCCGTACCATAACAATGGCTGGGTACGCTTATAGCGGGGATGCCTCTTGATGTCAGCCAGTCTGTCATAATTTTTTTGTAAAACGCGTCGATGTAAGCAACGACCTTAGGGTCAACGCTTTCCAAAACGGGATGATGCTTATAGGGTTTTGGTGCTTCAATAGCAAACAGCTTGACACCCAAGCGTTTTAACACATCGATCAATTGCATGGTGTAGGCTTGCTCCTGAAACACAACATGTCGCAATAAGCTCTCTGAAACTGGGGCTTGGTTACTTTGGGAGGCAAACGGCGTAAAATTGAGCCAATACGGTGATTGTCGCCATAGCCTACCCGCGTATAACGGCCCGGCAAAGCCATAATAAGTAGGCTGGTCGCCTTCATCGGCATAGGGTAATCGTTGTATATGCTTTATCAGATTTTCATCGGTAATTTCAACGTAATCGCCTTTGTCGATAAAATAGGGAGCCACCATACTATTGGCGCTACCCAATCGTTGCACCTCAAGTTGATAGTCTTGAGGCCAACTTTTTTGAGCCTGTAGTATATCGGCAGCTAACTTTAACGCTCCCGTATGCGAATCTCCGATAATAATAGCTTTCATTGATTGCCCTGCAAAAACAACTAATAATCGTTCCCTTCTTATTTTTACATTAAGCGCCCTGGGCACTTTTGTGCTTGATGCTGCGAGATAACGCCTCAGCGTAATTATGGTTATATTAACCGATTCCTTGGCAGAAAGAATTAAATTATGCCTATAAATATTCCTTAGCCTGCTTGAATACCCTGAAAATCCCCCCCATATTAGCAACTAATAAAACACACTTAACAGGCTATCACTATGCGCATGGATAAATTAACAAGCAAGTTCCAATCCGCACTTGCCGATGCCCAGAGCTTGGCTTTGGGTAAAGACCACCAATTTATAGAACCGATTCATATCATGGGTGCGTTGCTCGATCAGGAAGGCGGCAGCGTTAAGCCGCTTTTGACCCAACTTAATATCAACACCGTCCCCTTACGTCAAGACTTGGGCAAAATGCTCGACCGTATCGCCACGGTCAGCGGTTCCGGCGGCGATGTCCAGCTTTCCAATGAATCGACACGCTTGCTTAACCTGATGGATAAGCTGGCACAAAAACGCCAAGACCAGTTCATTTCCAGCGAATTGTTCCTGCTCGCCGCTTGCGAGGAAAAAGGCGTGCTGAATGAGTTGCTGAAAAAATACGGCGTAACTAAGGCATTACTGGAACAGGCCATTGATGCCATGCGCGGGGGGGCGGCGGTCAACGATGCCAATGCCGAAGACCAACGCCAAGCCTTAAAAAAATACACCATTGACCTGACCGAACGCGCCGAACAAGGCAAGCTCGACCCCGTGATTGGCCGTGACGATGAAATCCGCCGCACCATCCAAGTGTTGCAACGGCGCACCAAAAACAATCCGGTGCTGATCGGTGAGCCTGGGGTCGGCAAAACCGCGATAGTTGAAGGCTTGGCGCAACGTATCGTCAACGGCGAAGTGCCGGAAGGCATGAAGCACAAACAAGTGCTGGCCTTGGACATGGCGGCGTTGATTGCCGGGGCAAAATTCCGGGGCGAATTTGAAGAGCGCCTGAAAGCGGTGTTAAATGATTTGGCCAAACAAGAAGGCCAAGTCATCCTCTTTATTGACGAACTGCATACCATGGTCGGAGCGGGTAAGGCCGAAGGGGCGATGGATGCGGGCAATATGCTGAAACCTGCCTTGGCCCGTGGCGAGCTGCACTGTGTCGGTGCCACCACATTGGATGAATACCGCAAATATGTCGAGAAAGATGCCGCCTTGGAACGCCGTTTCCAAAAAGTTCTGGTGGATGAACCTTCGGTTGAGGACACTATCGCCATTTTGCGCGGCCTGAAAGAAAAATACGAGGTGCATCATGGCGTGGAAATTACCGACCCCGCCATCGTTGCCGCTGCCACCTTGTCGTACCGTTATATTGCTGACCGGCAATTGCCCGACAAGGCGATTGATTTGATAGATGAAGCCGCCAGCCGTATCCGCATGGAAATTGATTCCAAACCGGAAGTGATGGATAGGTTGCACCGACGGTTAATCCAGTTAAAAATTGAGCAAGTCGCGCTGAAAAAGGAAAAGGATAGCGCCTCTAAAAAACGTTTGGAAATCCTTGAAGACGAAATTGCCGATTTGGAAAAGGAATATTCCGATTTGGAAGAAATTTGGAAAGCCGAAAAATCGTCGCTGCAAGGCTCCGCGTCCATCAAAGAAAAATTGGAACATGCCAAAACCGAACTGGAGGCCGCCCGCCGCGCCAACGATTTGGCACGGCAAGCCGAATTACAATACGGCATTATTCCGGCGTTGGAACAGCAGCTAAATCAAGCAGTACCTGCGGAAACCAAAAAAATGACTTTGTTACGCAACAAAGTCACCGATGAGGAAATCGCCGAAGTGGTGTCGAAATGGACGGGCATCCCCGTCTCGAAAATGCTCGAAGGCGAACGCGACAAATTGTTGCGTATGGAAGAGTTCTTAAGCAAACGGGTAATAGGCCAACCAGAAGCCCTAAAAGCGGTCAGCAACGCGATACGCCGCTCCCGCGCCGGTTTGTCCGATCCCAACCGCCCGAACGGTTCGTTCCTGTTTTTAGGGCCTACGGGTGTCGGTAAGACCGAATTGTGCAAGGCTTTGGCGGAATTCATGTTTGACACCACCGATGCGATGGTACGTATCGACATGTCCGAGTTTATGGAAAAACATTCGGTGGCGCGGCTGATCGGCGCACCTCCTGGCTATGTCGGTTACGAAGAAGGCGGGTATTTGACCGAACTGGTACGGCGTAGGCCTTATTCGGTGATCCTGATGGATGAGATTGAAAAAGCCCATCCTGATGTCTTCAATGTCTTATTGCAAGTCTTGGATGACGGGCGTTTGACCGATGGCCAAGGCCGGACGGTAGACTTTAGGAACACCGTGATTGTTATGACTTCTAACCTAGGCTCGGACATTATCCAAGAATTGGCGGGCGAAACCTTGTATCCGGTTATGAAATCAGCGGTGATGGAAAAAGTCAGCCAACACTTCCGCCCTGAATTCATCAACCGCATTGATGAAGCGGTTGTGTTCCATCCCTTAGGACGTGAGCAAATCCGCGCCATCTCCGGCATCCAAATCGATTTCTTACGCCAACGCCTGCAAGACCGTGATATTGGTTTTGTCATCAGCGATGCGGCCTTGGACTTATTGGGTGAAGCAGGGTTTGATCCGGTTTATGGTGCAAGGCCTATGAAACGCGCTATCCAACAACATTTGGAAAACCCATTGGCTCAGGAGATTTTGGCTGGGCATTTTATCGGCGGTGACGTGATAAACGTGCTAGTCAATGATGAAGGGCATTTGGTTTTTTTTAAACAACGAGCCTAGCTTTACTGACGGCACTGGACTTACCCTTAACCCCAGCACCCAAAATCTAACTTTTACCTTGTAGGGACTTTGTTTGACAACGTCCCTACCTTACTTAGCGGCAAGTGCTAACCCAGCCGTTGTGATAATCTCTAGCTATTTTTTGACAAAATAATACAGCTCACCAAATTTGCCTTTTAAGGTCATGGTGTCAGCTGTGCGCTCCACTAAGGTAAAGGTATCAAACCCTGAACGGCCTACAAACGGTACTTTTAACTTACCGTTATCAATTTCATAATTCAGCGGCACTTGGTCATAATGTCCGCCTTCACGGGCAATATTGATGATGGTCACTTTGCCACCATTAAATACCCACGAATCTTCTCGCTGCACCGTTTCTTTGGCGGTCAAAGAATTTTTGGTATATTGCAGCTTCCAAGTCCCGTGCATGTCATCTTTCGATTCCAATGGGATATCGGCATAAACAAAGCTTGCCCATACGCTTAAAACCACTACCGCCATCACGCCCGCTAAATTCTTCACAATCATTTTCCTTTTAAAATTAAATAATTGCCAAGCATTGTACGCGCACTATCAGGATACCCCTATCTTTATATTGGTGCGTTGCCAATTAAACATAAGAGGCCATGATAAAGGTGGGGCTGGGTATGTTTACCGCACTTTTCCGCCATGAAGGATGTGGTGGACTTGCCAACACCGACCTTCATGCCGGATAGCATTTGCCCTGCGGAACGCCTAAAGCTTAGGCCGCATGTGCGGGAACAATAGCACATCACGGATGGAAGGCGAATCGGTGAACAGCATCACCAAACGTTCGATACCAATGCCCTCGCCTGCCGTTGGTGGCATACCGTGCTCCAACGCCACGATATAATCGGCATCAAAGTGCATGGCCTCATCATCGCCCGCCTCTTTTTCCGCCACTTGTTTTTGGAAACGCGCCGCTTGGTCTTCGGCATCGTTCAACTCGGTGAAACCGTTGGCAATTTCGCGCCCGCCGACAAAAAACTCGAAACGATCGGTGACGTGCGGGTCAATATCGTTGCGTCTGGCCAGCGGCGAGACTTCCACCGGATAAGCAGTGATGAAAGTCGGTTGCATCAGACGGCTTTCAACGGTTTTTTCAAAAATTTCAATCTGGATTTTGCCTAAGCCATAACTATCTTTGACCGGCAGGCGCAGTTTTTCAGCCACCGCCACCGCCGCTTCGCGGCTGGCAAGATCAGCCGCCGTCAAGTCAGGATTAAAATGTAGGATAGATTCGACCACCGTCATGCGCTGGAAGGGCTGGCCAAAATCGTATTCCTCACCCTGATAACTGATGACCGTCTGCCCAACCACTTCTTCGGCGATACCGCGCAACATGGCTTCGGTCAAATCCATCAAATCCTGATATTCAGAATAGGCCTGATAAAACTCCAGCATGGTAAATTCGGGGTTATGGCGAGTCGATAAGCCTTCGTTACGGAAGTTGCGGTTGATTTCAAACACGCGCTCAAAACCGCCGACCACCAGCCGCTTTAAATATAATTCCGGTGCGATGCGCAAAAACATATCCATGTCCAAGGCATTATGGTGGGTGGTGAACGGGCGGGCGGTCGCCCCGCCGGGAATCACCTGCATCATCGGCGTTTCCACTTCCAAAAACTGGCGTTCAATCAGGAATTGGCGGATATAAGCGACAATTTTGGAGCGGATAAAAAAAGTGTTACGTGACTCCTGGCTCATAATCAAGTCCAAATAGCGTTGGCGGTATTTGATTTCTTGATCGGCAATGCCGTGGAATTTTTCCGGCAACGGGCGCAGGGCTTTGGTCAGCAAACGGATAGCATCGACCTTGACGCTCAACTCATCAGTCTGGGTTCTAAACAACACGCCTTCAGCACCGATAATGTCACCGATGTCCCATTTTTTGAATTGCTCATTATAAAGCCCTTCTGGCAAAGCATCGCGGGTCACATACAATTGGATTTTACCGGACATATCCTGGATATGGCAAAAGCTCGCCTTACCCATAACCCGCCGAGTCATTATCCGTCCCGCTAGTTTTACATGCACAGGCTCGGCTTCCAGTTCTTCTTTGGTTTTGCCGTCGTATTGAGCCAGCAATTCACCCGCTATGGCATCACGGCGAAAATCGGTGGGAAAAGCAATGGCCTGTTCACGTAACTCATTGAGCTTGCTACGGCGTTGCTTGATTTGTTCTTGTTCGTCTTGTTGTATGTCGGACATGATTTTAATGTTTAGAATTTAGGATTAAAGTGTGGTGCTATATTTTATAGGGTAAATGCAAAAACAGGGTGCTTGGCAACCATTACGGTACTTTAGCCGCTTGAAAACGCGCCTTAGTGATCTGTACCTCGGCACTATGGTCAACTATCGGCGCGGGATAAAAGTCGCCATAATGCCGGTGTTGCCATTGATGGAGGGTTTTAATCGGCACGGAACGCAGTTCGGGCAACCAGCGATACAGGTAATCGCCTTTAGGGTCATATTTTTGTTGCTGTAACCACGGATTAAAAATCCGAAAATAGGGTTGGGCATCACACCCTGTCGAGGCCGCCCATTGCCAATTGCCGTTGTTGACGCACGGATCATAATCGAGCAAATGCTGGGCGAAATACCGCTCGCCCCACTGCCAGCTAATGCGTAAATATTTAACCAAAAATGTGGCCGTAATCATCCGTACCCGATTGTGCATAAGACCCGTGGCGTTCAGCTCACGCATACCGGCATCGACAATGGGAAACCCCGTTTGCCCATCTGTCCAAGCTTGAAAATAAACAAGGTCATTATCCCAAACCAGGTTATCGAATTTATCAATAAACGCATGGCCGAACACCTTGGGGAAATGGTACGCGATATGGGTCATAAAATCACGCCAATACAATTGCCGCAACAAGGGATGTTCGGCACCGAATTGCTGGATCAGCATGTAAAACACTTCGCGTACCGACACCGTGCCAAATTTTAAATGCGCCGACAATTGGCTGGTCGCTGACAAAGCCGGAAAATCGCGTTCCAGCGCATAGTTGGCACAATCCGTCAGTCGCGCCAACTTTTGCAATCCCGCCGTGCGGCCACCTTGCGCAAAGCCTTTACCGGAGACGGCAATACTGTCCAACGTCGCGGTCGAGGCCACCCGTAAAAAATAGCCCTCTGCCAAAGCTTGCGGGGATGCTACGGGTATTTTTTTAGCGTTGTTATAAAAAGCCGTGAATACTTTATAGGCACTGCCATCTTGCTTGAGCGCTTGCTCCGGTTCGGTCAGCAACGCGTCCGGCAAACTATGCAACGTGATCTGCAATTGCTGGCACAGCTTGGCAATTTCCGCATCACGTTGGCGGCTAAACGGGGTGTAATCACGGTTAATAAACACCGCTTGGATGTTATGTTGTCGGCATAAATCGCCGATCACCTGCACAGGCGAACCTTGGAACAACGCCAAATCCGTACCCATAGCCTGAAACTGCGCCGCCAAATCCGCCAACGCTTGCACCATAAATCCCAAAGCTGGCTGGCTTTGGTAGGGGTGCGGATTGATTTGCCGCCCGTCAAACACAAATCCTGCAATTACCCGCTCGGCTGAACGCAATGCCGCATTTAACGCCGTATTGTCGATTAGGCGCAAATCCCGGCGGAATAGGAACAGGGCGGTGTTATAGCGGGGCATTCATAGCTGAATATTTATCATTTACCATCATCAAGCGAATTTAAGTAATTCGCCAACACATCGCCATGACACGCCGCAGGCTTACAATGGCAACCTAACACCTTACCGCGTAACTGTAACAATTGCTCTTTGCTACTTTTAAGAAACCCGCGCTCAAAATCATATTGATATTTTCTGATAACCTCATCCCTATCGCCATCTATGCCTATGACATAAGGGTTCCCCCAAGCTGAACCTCTGCCTATATAAATATCGTATTTTTCCTGTTTATCAATGTTAACTACAGAAGTATAAGAAACACTATCAACAATAATTTTTTGTGCCATGAATCTTAGCCCCATCTAAACATAAAATGTGTTTGCAATTGCCAAGCGGGGTTAGGCTGCCTGTTTAACCGTGTCGGAAATATGGTGTGCAAGTGGCCCCCTATCCATCCGATAGATATATAAATCTTCAAAATAAACGCCGTTAATAAAGTTTTTACCCAGCCGGGTATTTAGCCAAGGTATTCCATCCCATAGCGCAGTGTCTCTTATGCCTTGTATGGCTTTGACAATCCGGTGGCTGGCCTTGGCTACATGAATATCATGTAAAGAAACCACTTCTTCTTCGAAACTGGCGGATTCATTAAGGTCATTAATCAGCTTGTAGTAGTTTCGAGGCCCTGCACTTTTAACAAGCGGCGAAACTATTATCAGTTGCCAGGTTTTTTCTTCGTCTTCCAACAGCCAAAAAGCCGCTTGCACCTGTGCATCAGATTCATCCAACCGCTTTATTAAGGTTTCACCCGCTAAAAGCATCTCTTGGGAAAACCATTGCGTCATAAATAGTTCTTTAGCCACAGCAATATTCCTGATGTATTGTCGGTAATTGCATTGAAAAGATCATAAGCCTCTTCCTTTTCAATGTCACAATCATAACGGTCTTCTTCTGACCAATCGTTAACCGTTTTCCAGTTTGATTTAAAAACTGCATCTTGTCTTTCTTTTTGTTGCAGTTGTAGCTTCAAACCAGCAGTAACAACTAACTTACTAAGATCATGGGTATAGCTATCATTAGCAAGTTTTTTATCTGGAAAATCAAAGGCCTTAACTTGCTTGGCAATACAGGCTTTTAATAAGCATTCCAGAGCATATCCTGCCAAATAGTAAGCGCCATGATAACAGTCGGCTTGCAAAAGAATCTCCGCTTCTTTAATCCTGATATCGGCTAACCGCTCAAGTTCGTTTTTGTTCATTGGCAAAGTATACGGGTTGAGATTGACTTGGCGAGTTTATAGACACCTATAACCCGCTCTTCAAACTCGCCTCAATAAACATATCCAAATCCCCATCCAATACCGCTTGTGGGTTGCCTGTTTCCACGCCGGTGCGCAAGTCCTTAATCCGTGACTGATCCAATACATAAGAGCGGATTTGGCTGCCCCAGCCAATATCCGATTTGCTGTCTTCCAAGGCCTGTTGGGTGGCACTGCGTTTGCGCATTTCCAACTCGTACAGCTTGGCTTTAAGCTGCTTCATGGCGGTGTCTTTATTTTTGTGCTGCGAACGGTCACTCTGGCATTGCACAACGGTGTTGGTTGGATTATGGGTGATACGCACGGCGGACTCGGTACGGTTAACGTGCTGGCCGCCCGCGCCACTGGCGCGGTACACGTCAATACGCAAATCGGCGGGATTGATGTCGATAGCGATATTATCGTCAATTTCTGGCGACACGAACACGGACGCGAACGAAGTATGGCGGCGAT
>JACXTQ010000312.1 GCA_016919605.1 Methylovulum sp. | reverse complement strand
TGACCCGAATGGGGCGTGATCTAATTTTTGATAGATTAATTACAAATAATCCAGATTTTTTTAACAATTACGATGTGATTGTAATAGATAGCGCACCAGGAACTACCCTACTCTCGTATAATTTAATGGCTGCTTGTAAAACTATTCTAGCAGTAGCTTGGCTTGATAGAGAGTCTTTAAAAGCGATGAACTTACTTTTTAGCAATTTGCTTGAAATAAATCATGTTTACCCTGAAAAAAATCTAGATGTGGAAATTGTTGCTAACGGGTATCATCCATCTTACAGGCATTGTAAGGAAGCTTTAGCAATTCTTGCCGAATCATACAAAAATGCTATGAATGAAAATGTCATACCCCATTATAGTGGGTTTGTGCGCCAGCAATCTTTTTTAACTGAGGAATCGAAAGGGCCTTTAGTAGAACAAGATCCTACTTCTATTGGAGGAAGGGTTATATTAGATTTGGCAAAAAGTCTATTAACCCGTTATGAAATTACACTCCTTGGATTTAGTGAAAATATTAAACCACTTTTAAGGTAGCAGAACCGTGAAAAAAAATGGCATGAAAATTAGTAACTTGCTTAGAGCTAATGGCTTTCCAAATGCAGATCAGTCCATCGTGGAACGTATGCCGCAATTAGAAGGCAATGAACTTCAGTTTACAGACGCTAATGAATTGCATGTAACATCAGATATTAATGATTCAACTATATTTGAAGTTTCAATACACGACCTTGATGTATCGCCATTTCAACCAAGAATAAATTTTGATGATAATGAGTTACAAACTTTAGCAGACTCGATTTCAACAGGAACATTAATTGATCCCATTACAATAAGAAAAAAAGGTAATAATAGGTATGAATTAATTTCTGGCGAACGTAGATATAGGGCTCATATCATCCTTGGATATGAAAAAATCCCAGCCGTCATCAAGATATTAGATGATAAACAGTCTGCATTGCTATCTATTGCATCAAATACAGTTCGTGAAAACTTATCTGACTTTGAATTAGGCAGGTCTTTTAAAAAATTGTTGGATAGCCAATACGTTAGATCTGTCAGTGAACTGAGTCGATATATTGGTATTTCAAGGCAACAAATAGATCGTTGCCTTGATTTTACTAAATTGCCAATATCGGTTATTGATCAACTAGAAAAAAATCCTAAATTATTTGGTGCGAACTGTGCCGAGTTTTTTGCTGGTTATATTCTTAAAGGTTATGTGGATAATGTTATTTTAGCCGTTGATATGATTGTTAATGGAGCCAGTGAGCAAAAAGCGATGTTTTGGCTTCGGAGTCAGTCCACATCTTCAACAAGAGCCAAAAAAACAAGAAAAAATACGCCATTATTCTATGATAATAAGCAAATTGGGACAGCCTATATAGAAGGAAAAAAAAATAATTATAGAATGTAGTACGGGATCTCAACCTTCATTTGTTCTCGAAAGCTTGCTTAATAAATATGTAGAAAATTAAAATATTTTTAATATAAAACAATTGCTTATATAAAAGTACCTACTAGGTACTTTTTTCTTGTTGTTGAGAAATATTGCAATACATTTCCTGATTAGCAAGATGCTTCAGCTGAGCGAAGCCAAACTTCTGGGCGAGGCTCAACGGCGACGGCGGCAACGAGCAGGCGCATGGGAAGCACGTCGAGCTGGAACCTGCGGTTGAAACGATAGGCGAACGCCCCAGATAACGCGATGCATATTTTGCGAACCCAAACGCATGGTAAGAGCTGCCAAAGCTGGTCTTGAGATTGTCGAGTATGGTGCTGAGTCATAGGAATTCAACCATGTCCTTAGGTTTTCGTCCGCCGACAATGATCGCCCCGTGTTGGCAATCTGCCCTGGTTACCGCCGCGAAGCAGGCCGGCCCGTCAGATAAGACGGTACTGCCGGGTTCCAAGTTGGTTTTCGCCCAGTCGGCAATAGCCTCGCTGGTGAACCCCGGGGCTTTGTAAACTATCCATCCGGGCTACTTTCTAGCAACATGCCTTTCTGGCGTATGACTGAACCAACACATATGAATATTCTTCGCGGACAACGGTTAAATCTTGCTGATTTAATTGACGTTAGCACACTGTTTACGCTTGAGGCCACCGTTGATGCACCCGTATTGCGGATTAATTTTTCTTGTTTCGGCTTGGATGCGGACAATAAGCTGGCCGATAAACGTTATATGAGCTTTTACAATCAGCCAACCACACCCTGTGGCGGGGTGCTGTTTAAATGTCCGGACAACAATGCCGCCATTTTTACCATTGACTTACAGAAGTTGCCGGCTGCTGTTGAGCGCTTGGTTATTGCGGCGGCTATTGACGGATATGGTGTGATGTCGCAAATGGGCGGCGGACTGCTGGCACTGGCCCAACGCGCTGTCAAAAGGGCTGTTTACACCTTTGTAGGCAATGATTTTTCGGCAGAGAAAGCCTTGATCGTCATGGAAATTTATCGCCGGGAAGGTAAGTGGCGGATTTGCGCCCAAGGCCAGGGGTTTAATAGCGGTTCGGATGTGTTAATCCGCTATTTTGGCGGTACGGTAACAGCTGCGCCGCCGCCGGCACCTACCCAAAACGTCGCCCAACAGATGCCGAAACCGTTATCTACAGATAATGGCGTGGGAAATGTGCCGGAGAGCGGCAATTTAAGCGGGTATTGGCAATCCCAAGGCACAGCCGTCACCGTCGCATACGTTACCGTCCAGACAGGCTTGCTGTATTTCGGATCAGATTTACGCAGTATCGGCTCACGCGCCAAGATAGAACCGGCATTGATTAACCCCAAGTTGCCGATTGGTAAGCTGACGGCGGCAAATTACCGCCAGCCCTTGCTGCCTTATGAGCTGTCTTATTCTGAGTTTTCCCCGACGGCTAGGGCTGCTTATTTAAAATGGTTAGAGCAAGGGCGCAATGATCCCTTGGCCTCTATCAGTTATGTGTTTTTATATTTTTATGGGCTGGAGCGCAGGGCTTTGGTCGATGCCACAACAGACCCTGCCGCAAAAGCGGAATTGCCTAATATTATCCAAGCCGCCGAACGCTTACTTGAGACATATCGTGACAATGCGTATTTTAGTGGATATGCCACCCGATTTCTGGCGTTCGTGAAATTCGACAGCCCAGAAACCTGTACCCTCAAACAATACCTTGCCGCAGCGCCGGATCTTAAGCCCGCAGCCAGACCATTATCCTTACCTTTAAACGTGAAATTGGCGTTAGGGCAACTTGCCGTTGACAAAGTGCCTGTGCCTGCCTGTTGGGCGTATGCCTGGCTGATGGCGGACACCAACATCCGGCTTAAGACACCGGCACACCGCTGTTCCGCTGCGTTTAAGCAATTGTTTACGGATAAGTATAGCGAGTCCTTCGGCAAGGGTATGCGTCTGCCCGTCAATAAGACGAAAATTAAAGCCTCCTACTATACGGCCAGCCCGTCTTTTTCTTATCGGGACTTAGAAAAGAAACTGGATCTTCCAGACGTGACGGTTTTAACCAGTTGCACTCACAAGTTACAGGCATTAGCGGATGAATGTGCGGCACGGTTAAACGCCTACAGCCGATTTTTAGGCCGCAACCCTGACCAGGAAAACACGTCAACCGCCTTATTGGAGCTGCCATACACGCTGTGGCCGGAAGGGCAAAAACAGCCGTTGCAGGTGTTCAGGCAAACGCTTGCGGCAAGCCAAACGCCGATTGAACTGCAATTTGCCCAGCTAAAGGCCGGGCTGCCCGACTGGCATACCCTAAGCAAACCGAGCATGACGGCTTTCATTAACCGTCTG
>JACXTQ010000311.1 GCA_016919605.1 Methylovulum sp. | reverse complement strand
TCTTCGTATTCCTGTTGCTTGTGCGATAACTCATTAAATTGTTTGGCCAAGTTAATTGAATCTTCCATTATTTTTTTTATATCAATTTCGGCTCTTATAATGGGCTGCTTTATTCCTACGTTCCAGGTATTCGAACTAAAATTGCAAAGCAGATTACCCCTCTTTTCTGCATTGATTTTTATTTCAGCTACTTGAGCTAACATTCTTTCAAATAGATTTTTTTTGCTTTCTACTATTTCATCTATTTTGTTTGAAGCATAAATAATATCTACTTTATTTTTTTCCGCAATTTGACTGGGATAAGAATAAAAAGCCTGTTTGTTCTTTGCAAAAGATTCCATTATGCTCGCTTGCCCGTCCAATTCTATTTGTTTGTATCTGATATATGAAACTGATTCAAAATAACCAAACAAGATAAACGCCAATAAAACCATAGCCACAATTGATTTATATTTTTTATTCATAAACTGTTTTTCTAATGGAATATGGCAAATCGAAGCCGTTACCTGTGAAAAAACTGACTTTACCAGCCGGAACGGCGGGCAGCCCCTTTGACTGACTTGTTGGGCTTGATTGTTACAACTTCATTTTCAGACGCTGTAAAACTAAGACTTTTTGCCTTGTGACAAATCAACTCAACGTCCAAGCTAAAGCACTTTACTATTTATTCAACCCCCGCTTTCATTTTTAAAAGCTCATAAGCCAATTCTGGATTCTTTTCTAAAAAATCTAATGTCTTATTCATTTGTTCAACTCTAGCTATTTTTGCCTCTTCTTGTTGCCATTGAGCAAGTTCAGCTTGTTCTTTTGCAAGCTCAGCTTTTTCTATGGCTAGACGTTTTTCTTCAATAGCTGCAATTTCTTCTGGAGTGGGTTTTGGTAGAATTAATACAACACATATAGATAACAAAACAGTAACAACAAATGATGTTAGTGATGAAACATTGGCTTTAAAAAAACTAATTACTATTGCCACAAAAAGCCAAAAAACACAAAACCAAAATATTATTTCCATAATTGCACCTAAACTAATAATTTATCAGCAACAAGTTGGGATGATTGCATTGGTGATTCGCTGGGTAGCAATCATTGCTCAAAGGCTCTGCCATTCAAAGCATCAACGATATAGGTTTTTTGAGCACTTCCGCCGCCATATGCTATGCAAGTAACTTCATATTTTCCCGAAAGCTCCAGTGGAAGTATGCGAACAATTTCGGCACACAAGAGGCTGTTAAGATTTAGACCACCTTTGACCATTTCCTTGATACCTGCTTGATCTGGAACATCTTTGATGTCAGAAATTTCAACTTGGGTATCCATTGCCCGGCCAAAGAAGACCGTAAGTTCTTTTCCTTGCTGAGCCGAAAGATCAGTAGCAAAAACTTCAGGTGCAAGAAAAAACGTGACGCAGAGCACTAACAATTTTTTATGATTCATATGTCTCTCTTGTATGCCCAACGTAAAGTAAACACCTAAAAAGGTGTGTCGAATTATCCAGAAATAGGTGCATAACATCGGCACTTATACTAACAGCTCAAGAGCATATCCAATTAATTTGTTGTTAACAACCTACACGCTAAGGAAATGACGGAAAACCATTAAACATTGAAAGTAAAAAGCCATATCATCCTATCAGTTATTTATATACTATAAATATACCAATAAGGTATAATTTTAGTACCAAAAACACACCAAAAAACCAACCATGATTATTTTGATAGGCAGCCAAAAAGGCGGGTGCGGCAAATCCACCACCGCCGTTAACCTGTGCGCCGAACTCGCGGGGCAAGGCCATGATGTGGTGCTGATCGATGCCGACCGCCAAGCCACAGCGGCCAATTGGGCGATGGACAGGGCGGATAACCCCGCGCTGGCAAAAGTCCATTGTGTCCAAAAATACGAAAACATCCGCGATACCCTGCTAGACCTTAACCAGCGTTACGGCTATGTGGTGGCCGATGCCGCCGGACGCGACAGCCGGGAGCTACGCACGGGCATGACCGCCGCCCACATTTTAATCGTGCCGTTCCGGCCTTCCCAACCCGACTTGGACACCTTGCCCAACATGCAGGACATCATCATCGGAGCCAAAGACATTAACCCAAGCCTAAAGGTTTACGGGCTAATCACCATGGCCCCCACTAACCCTATCATCCATGAGGAAGCGGACGCGCGGGCTTGCTTGGACGACTACCCAGAAATCCACCTGCTTACCACGCTAATCCGTGACCGGAAAGTGTACCGCGATGCCATGAGCGACGGCTTGGGCGTGGTGGAAATGGACAACCCCAAGGCCAAGGCGGAGATCAAAAGCTTAGTGGGCGAGGTGCTGCATGGTCAAGCGTAGGACACCGAAGGCCACCGCCGCCGCACAAGCCGAACCCACCCCCGAACAAATAGAGGCCTTCGCAGCCGGTGTTGACGGCGGCGCGGGTTCGCCCAGCAAGAAAGCCAAACAGCCGGACGCTACCGCTATCCGCGATTACAAGGCCATACGGGTTCCCTTTAACGAATACGAATACCAGCAACTGGTGCAGGGCGCGGCCTTAAGCGGACGGTCAAAACTCAATTTTATGCGTCATGCCATGCTGGTGATGGCGAAGGAATTGCAGGCGGGGAAGGGGAAAAAATAGCACTAAAACGGTATGTTTTTGGTACTAAAAATGTACTTATTTAGTGTGTTTTTAGTGCCAAAAATGCTAAGGCGCGGATATTCTATGCAAGACTAACTTTAAATAAAAAATAATACATGGCTGGACGATTGTTATAATGTGCCTTCCAGTATTATGATAAATTAAACACCTTAAATTATCGCTGGGCGATAAACGCAAAAAAGCCCTAATCAACTCTTTCTTGGCGGACTGATTGACTAGGGCTTCCCTTAAACCAACTGTAGACTGTACAGCGGCCTTGCAACAAAAGTTTACCATAAAATTTTAAATATTTTAATTAAATGCACATTTAAAATTAAAACGTTTCTTAAAATTTTGTACCGCAAGCCGCCATGCAGTCTTAAACTAGGATTTAGCCTTGAATAAGATTGTCCATACCTCAAAAAAAATATCTGCATTGCAGGGCGTATCAGCGGCAACAGCCAACCTGTTTCTGACAAGCCAAAGACTTCCCAACGTCAAACCGCCCCAACGCTGCATCAGTGTTCCTTTACCGGACATAAGCCCGCACCCGCAAAGAAAGCACCCATAAACCATACTTAATTTTATTAAGCCGTGGTTATTTACGTCTCTTCCAACAGGTCAAAAAGCGTACCCCAATACGTTTTCAGTGAATCTGTGCGCGTAAAAATTCATGGTAAGGATGCCTTATAATGTTTACAAATAAGCCGCAACAATCAATCTGGGACATCATCAATGCCTATCATGGCGAAATTTGCGGCTTTATGGCGAATTTCGGCATTGACGGCAATAAAGCCCTGCCCCTGGCTGAAATTGGCCGCAAGATAAATTCTAATATTATCGCAGCGGATAACGACCATAGGGGCAAAGTCTTTTTTGTCCTCCATAAATATACCGCACCGGACGGGCGGGAATACCCCATTATTTTCTGCTACACCAACAAGCATGGCGGCGAAGGCGGCACTTGGAACGGTTACGAGGCCGTGCATGGCGAATCCAGGCACACGCTTGGCTTTGCCCCGCCAAAATACACCGCCCCCCCAAACCAAACCAAACCCCGCGACCATTGGCGCACAAAAGCCTTTGCGGAGGCCGCCGCCGCCTTTGCCACCGCCAGCCGCGAAACCGTGGGCGATTTTGCCTATATCGCCGCCAAGCGCGTCAATACGGACGGCATAGACATCCGGCGCGGTATCGGCCAGCATGGCGACTGCATCATGGTGGCCTACCGCAACCATGACGGCGGCATAGTCTGTTACCAGCAAATTTACGCCGAAAACCTGCCAAGGAAAGACACCAACAAACTGTATTTTATTGCCCGTGAGGGCGACAAAAAAGGCGCGTTTGCGGTCATTGGCGATGCTTCCAAGATCAAGGACGGCGCACATTTTTGCGAAGGCTTGGCGACCGGACTCAGCATCTACCATGCAAACGGCACGGGTCACAATGAGTTTGGCAACGCCGACCGGACACCCGTCATTGTCTGTCTGGATGCCGGAAACCTGCCCGTGGTGGTGGAGTCGTTCGGCAACCGCTGTGACGACATCAAAATTTTGGCGGACAACGACATTAACGAAAATGGCGGCAATGTCGGCATTTACAAAGCCCTTGAAGCCGCCCATAAGATCACCGCCAAAGCCATTTATGTGCCTTGTAAGGATGGCAACACCCAAAAATGTGATTTTAACGACACGCTGGCGTTTTACGCCCTCAATATCCCGACCAACCGCACCCAACGCACCTTACAACTTATCGAGTATGCCCCCCAAAACCGCCTAAAACGTCTATACACGCGCCTTTGTTTCGATATGGCGGCGGAATGCCCTTACCACCTTGACGTGGACACGGCGGCCAACCTAGTCATGGAAGCTATGCAGGGGCGCGGGTTCAGCACTACGGCACTGAACGTGTTAGGGATTATCGCTGGTGGCGTGAAAAAATGCGCCGATGCCGTCAAAAAACGCAACAAAGCCACTGAAACGGCGGGGCTTACCGTCCATGACTTACACGGCTTGGATAATGCCAATATTGCAGCGCATATACTGGAATCAGGCGGCGGGATATGGCTGGATAACAGGAGCCTAGGATCGGGAAAAACCGAACTGATGGGCGAACTTTGCCGACAGTTACAAGGCCAACGGATCGCTTATGTCACCCACCGTGTCAGCCTAGTGCATGACGCGGCGAAAAGGCTGGACTTAACGTCATACCACGAAACATTGCCAGGATTTAGCCAAGATATTGCCATGTGCGTCAACAGTGCGGAAAAGTTCGGTTTGCCGACCTTCAAAATTTTGGTTTTGGACGAATCCAGGCAGTCTTCGGAGCATGTTATCAATGGCAGCGTGGAAAACAGGCAAGCTTGCTTCGATGCGCTTACCCAAACCATCGAACAGGCTGATTTTGTTTTGTGTTCAGATGCCGACCTCAACAACGAATTTATTGACTTCTTACGCCAACACACCAAAGGCAAGCCATTGAATTTAATCAAAGCCGACAACCGCAAAAATGACAAAACCATCCATATCCTAAGCGGCCACAACGCCAATTTTCAAGCGATATTGGCAGAAATCAACAGGGGCGGTAGGCCGTGTGTCGCCTGCACCTCTAAAAAAATGGCCGAAAAACTGCACCGCTACTTGACCGAAAACGGGGTGGCGACCGAAAACATCTTGCTAATCCATTCCCAAAACAAGGATGGTGCGGCACAATCGGCTTTCTTGAAAAACGCCAACGCCGAAAGCCACAAATACCAAGCCTTGGTTTACTCACCGACCATAGGCAGCGGCGTGTCAATGACCACCGGACATTTCACCAGCAACTATATTTTAAATTCCGGCAACCTGCCATCCAATGAAGCCCTGCAAATGGTCGCCAGGAACCGGACGGCCACCGACATTTTCATCAGTTGCAGCCCCCAACGGGTGCGTGACCGTATAACCGACCTGGACTTGCTGATAGAAGGCGAGGGCAAGAAAAAAGCCCGTTACCTGCAACCTAACGGCCATGACGGCTATACCCCCACCGAATTGGGCAAAATGCGCATTGCCTACCATGCTGCGGTCAACGAGGACTTAAACGACTTCGCCAACAACTTTATCTTATTGGCGGAAATGGGCGGTTATGCCATCGACCGCGCCGAAATCGACAACAAGCCGGACACCGCCGAATTTGCCGGACTGGCAAGGCGCACCAATGAGGCCAGATGCGAAGCCATTTACCACGCCCCCGCCATCGACCAAGCTGAAGCCAAACGGATTGAAAACGGTTTTACCCTGTTGGCGACCCAAGAAAATTCCGACAAGGCAGACCGCTATAAGACAACGGTCATGGCTGGCACTGATGACATTAGCCTTGACGATGTGATTAATTATGACAAGGGGGCGGTCAAGCAACTGGTCAACTTTGAAACGGTGAACGGCGATGTTAAGGAGGCCATCAAGGCGGACATTGCCAATGAGCTGACACAGGACAAATCCGTATCAAAGACATCATTGCACAAGCTTTTCACCGAAATAATCAGGCCGCTATTGGAAGACCGAACCCCCATTGACAAAGAAACGGCGGCGGCGGCCTGTGGGCAATTAAAAGCCAATGCGGCGGAATTGGCGGCCAACGGCTTTAGGGATTACAGGCGCAAGACCTTTGTCCGGCCTGTTCCGGTATTGGGGGCGTTTTTGGACAAGTTTGGCTATGAACTAGTTGAAGCCAGCAGGACAAAAAAAGGGGTAAGGACATACAAAATAGCCCCTATCGAACATATCCACCGCTATGCCGATAACAGGCGCAAAGACAGGGGGAAAGGTGTCAGTAATGACATTTTTTCTTAAAAGAAAGCCGTTACTGACACCCCTATTAAACTAGAATCCCTAAACATAGGGCGACCCCCACTAAAGGCGACAATGTAGGGTATACTAAGGGATGAAATTAAATACATAAAAATTATCAGGGTTATGCCATGCCAACATTAGAATTTAAGGGAAAGCAGTTTATTTATTCCCACCACCATTCCGTGCCGTTCCGTGAATTGCGGGTTAATGACGAAAAATCCCTGCCAGCGGACGGCAAAAAGCCCAGCCTAGACGATAACTTGATTATTCACGGCGATAATTTACACGCCCTTAAAGCCCTGATGCCCCACTATGCGGGAAAAATAAAGTGCATTTACATAGACCCGCCCTATAACACGGGCAATGAGGACTGGTGCTATAACGATAACGTCAATTCGCCCTTGATGAAGGAATGGATAAGTAAAAATGCCAACCCCGTGGATAAGGAAGATATGCAACGCCACGACAAATGGCTGTGCATGATGTACCCGCGCCTTAAGTTACTGCATGAGTTGTTGGCGGATGACGGGGTTATTTTTGTCAGTATTGATGATAACGAGGTTCACCAACTTAGAGCCATAATGGATGAAATACTTGGAGATAATAACTTTATAACTTGCATTTCTAATGTAAGCAACCCCAAAGGGCGTTCAGATGATAAGTTTTTCCCTACTGCACATGAGTATATACTTGTTTATGCTAAGCCTTCGTTTATTTTAGGAGGCTGGAAGCCTGCTGAAAATGTTACAAAACGTTACAATAAAGTGGATGAACAAAATAAAAGATATAGAGAGATTGACTTAAGGAAAACTGGCGATGGGGATTTGAAAGAAGACCGTCCTAACATGTTTTATTATTTTTACTTTAATAAAAAAACAAATGAATTCTACCCATCTTATGATAACTCCACTCCAAAAGATTTTATTCAAATAAAACCAATTAAAGCCGATGGAAAAGATGGGAGATGGAGATGGGGCATAGAAACAGCAAAAAACAAACTTGAGTTGATTTACCCTAAATACATGCCAAACAGAGGGATTTGGGGGGTTGTAGAAAAGGATTATTTGCTAGATGACGAAAGAATTAAGCCGACTACTGTGTGGACAGAAAAAGGTTTTAATAGTGAACGTGGAACTGAACAATTTATAAATTTAGGATTTAATAAATATGATTTTCCCAGACCCAAGCCTTATGGTTTGATTAAGGCTATTTTAGAAATAGCTACTGATAAAAACTCAATAATCCTAGA
>JACXTQ010000310.1 GCA_016919605.1 Methylovulum sp. | reverse complement strand
CGCCGTGATTTCATCAACGCTTTCGCCCTTACAGCGCAGGGCAATCAAAAATCCCGCCAGCTGCGCATCGGTGACATTGCCGCCCATTATCTGGTGCATCACCGAACGCATTTGTTCCAGACTAAGATTTTCGCGTGCTAAAACGGTTTGTAGGGCTTCTTTTATGTCCATCGTGGGGCTATTGTGGTGCAGCCACAGGTTGTTGGCGCGAGAAATTAGGCTCTTTAGGCGGTGCGTGTTCTTGCAAGCAATGGTAGGCGGCGTTTTCGTATTTGATTCTTAACGATTGCGGATTTTCATGCTCATCCAAAAACTTTTCGGCTTCCTGTGCGGTCAAATCTTTCATCAAAAACGTGGCGATACAAGTACAAGGCTGTTCAAAACGTTTTTTGTCCTCGTCTTTATTGGCTGAATTACGCACTTCACGGGCGACACATTGGGCGGCAAACTCTTGTTCAAATTTTTGTTTTTCGCTATTGGTGACTTTAATGTCACCGGAATGGTCAAACGGATTCGGATTGTGGGTGGGTTTGGCTGGGCTGGCGGCAGGTTTTTCTTTGTTGTCGTCAGAACAGGCGCTAACCGCTAACACCAACACGCCACAGAGTAGGGCGGCAAGCAGTTTTTTTGAAATCAGTGGTAAGGTTTTCATAAAGGTTGGACACATCGAAAAGGTTAAAAGACACACGGCTACGGACACACGTCCCGGTACAGTCGGACGGCCTGCCAAGCGCGTAACTTAAACGGGAATCGTCCAAACTTTATCATTTTATCGGCCTGTATTCTACTTATCTTACAGGTTTCTGTGACCCTGATGCCTATCGGCGTATCTTTTAAGGTTACTAAATACTCAGGGTAGCCGTATAATAGAGAGTTATTTTATTGCTTGTTAGGTGTGGTTTATGCAAATTATTCAGGAAGCACTCACGTTTGATGACGTTTTATTAGTTCCGGCGCACTCTACGGTGTTGCCTCGTGACGTAGAACTGAAAACCCAATTGACCCGCGAAATCACGCTCAATATCCCGCTGGTCTCGGCGGCGATGGATACCGTCACCGAAGCGCGGCTGGCGATTGCGATGGCTCAGGAAGGCGGTATCGGTATCATCCATAAAAATATGACCATTGAGCAGCAGGCGCGGGAAGTGCGTCATGTCAAAAAATACGAAAGCGGGGTGATTAAAGACCCGATCACCGTATCACCCGGCACCAGTATCCGTGATGTCATCAAATTGACTCGCGCCAAAAATATTTCCGGTGTGCCGGTGGTTATCGGTGATGAGTTGGTGGGCATTGTCACCAGCCGCGACTTGCGTTTTGAAACGCGCTTTGATGAAGCCGTTTCCAAAGTCATGACCCCTAAAGAGCGGCTAGTCACAGTCAGCGAACACGCCGACCGCAAAGAAGCCGTGGCCTTACTGCATAAGCACCGCATCGAAAAAGTGCTCGTCGTTGATGATGCGTTCCATTTACGCGGCATGATTACCGTTAAGGACATCCAAAAAGCTAAAGATTACCCACAAGCCTGCAAAGACAGCCAAGAACGTTTGCGCGTCGGTGCGGCGGTAGGCACGGGGCATGGCACGGAGGAGAGGGTCGCCGCACTGGTGGCCGCCGGTGTCGATGTGATCGTGGTGGATACCGCCCACGGGCATTCCCAAGGCGTGTTGGATAAAGTCCGCTGGGTCAAACAAACCTATCCAGACGTTCAAGTTATCGGGGGCAATATCGCCACCGCCGCCGCCGCATTGGCACTGGTGGCGGCAGGGGCGGATGGCGTTAAGGTCGGTATCGGCCCAGGTTCGATCTGCACCACGCGCATTATTGCCGGTGTCGGCGTACCACAAATTACCGCCGTCAGCGATGTTGCCGATGCCCTAAAAGGCACAGGCGTACCGCTGATTGCCGATGGTGGGATCCGTTATTCAGGCGATGTCGCCAAAGCTTTGGCGGCAGGTGCTTATTCAGTAATGCTAGGCGGCTTGTTTGCCGGTACAGAAGAAGCTCCAGGTGAAGTCGAGTTGTTCCAAGGGCGTTCTTACAAATCCTATCGCGGTATGGGCTCGTTAGGGGCAATGTCGCAACAACAAGGCTCGAGCGACCGTTATTTTCAGGACGAAGCCGATTCGGTCGAAAAATTGGTGCCAGAGGGCATTGAAGGCCGCGTTCCCTATAAAGGCAGTTTATTAGCGGTCATCCACCAACTGCTCGGCGGTATTCGTGCCAGCATGGGCTATACCGGCAGCGATAGCATTGAGAGTATGCACGATAAAGCGCAGTTTGTGCGGGTAACCAGTGCTGGGATGCGTGAAAGCCATGTCCATGATGTCACTATCACTAAAGAAGCGCCTAATTACCGGACTGAATAGCAACACGCCCTTACCCTTGAAAAATTGACCACCTCTCTTGGGAGCATGGATTCTCGTCCGCGCTCTTAAGTGAGGCCGATTGTCACATGGGGCAAACTCAGAACCCGTAAAATAAACAGGCCTGCCTATAGCCAAAAAAATGTGATGTAAACCACAAAATTATTAAATATATCTTAACACTTTCGCTTTCCGTTAAAATCAGCGTATAGTCTTATGCGCTAAAAGTAAGGTCATTGCCTTAGCGTCTCCAGCACACCCAAAAGCATCCTAAACAACTGACGTTAATTGTCAAAAATGATTTTTCGCTTGTCCACTCACTTATAATGGCTACCTGAGTTTTGGAAAATCACCGCATTCGACAGGAAGATTATGGATTTTTTTAATAATTTTGTAACATCAGTTAATAATTGTGACTTTCTACGTTAGAATATGTGAATTTTTACCAAGCCTTAATCGACAGCGATGGTTATGCCCCGCCGGTTGGGATGGCGATTGGACAGAAAACTCATTACATATTAAGTCACTGACAAACACAATTATAATAAGGCCATAATGAACAAAATTCCGGAAATCTTTCGCAACTCTGTCATTGACATAAAGCGTTTAAATGCCCTGCAAGAGCAGAAAGATCCAAGGAGCCGCTATATGATCGCCATGACACCACGCTCAGGCAGCACCTATCTTTGCGATTTGATGAGCCGGACGGGCTATTTTGGCCAACCCCATGAGCTAATTAACCAAGATAGGGTGCCCAATATCCTGAAAAATGCACCAGGCCGCAACCCTGATGAGTATATCCGCCATGTCATGCGTGACCTGCAAACCAACAATGGTGTCTCCGGCCTCAAGACCAGTTGGTTCCAATTTGAAAACTTTACGGGTTATATGAATAACCTCAGCTATCTGTCCGATTTCAAATACATTTATCTGACCCGCCGCAATCTTGCCGCGCAAGCGGTGTCCTTGTACAAAGCCACATCATCAGGGGTTTTCCATACCGATATGGAACATAGCCCGGAGGCCTTAGCCAAGCTGCATGATCTGGAATACGATTATGCCAGCATCAAATATTGGTACGACCATATTGTGGTACAGGAAAAAGGCTGGCAAAACTATTTTTATGAAAACCGCATTTATCCCTTGTGTGTCAGCTATGAGGACATAGAGGGCAGTATACTTAAGGTGTTGCAGCGCATCGCCATCTATGTGGGGGTGGAGCCCAATATGGTCTATATACCCATAGAAAGCTCCACTATCAAAAAGGTTAGCGACCATCGCAACGGCCAATGGACACGGCGTTTTGCCATTGAGCTGTCACTAAACCATCAGGCCTGCTAAAGCCCTGTCGGGCCTTACCCTAAAACCATTAGGGGAGTGCCGCCACATTAACATGTGTGATAATCCTCAAAATATCAATATAATGCCCGCCTAGTGGGCATTGCGGCACTCCCGCCCACCTTTATTTTCTTCAATCGCCTGATTATATCAGCTTAAAAGGCCTAACATGATGGGGATGCTCAGCCTATTGCTCTGGACACCTGCGCTCGGCAGCTTATTGCTGGTTTGGCTGCCAAGACACAAACCCGATGTGTTGCGCCTGGTCGCCAATGGGGTCACCACCATCGTGTTGGCACTCAGTGTTTGGCTGGTATGCCGCTATGACCCCCAAAACCCCGCTTTACAGCTAAGTGAATACTTTGCCATCAACCCCACCTCCGGCAGTGCCTACTCGCTAGGCGTGGATGGCCTGTCCATGCCACTGCTGATGCTCTGTACCCTACTGACTTCGATAGCATTGTTAGCGTCCATCAGACCCGCCACACACGTCAAAGCCTATTATCTGTGTATACTGTTGCTGGAATTTGGGATGTTGGGCGTATTGCTTGCCCAAGACTGGGTGCTGTTTTATATTTTTTGGGAAATCACCCTGTTCCCCTTGTTTTTTCTGATCAGCCGTTGGGGCGGCAAACGCCGCCATGCCGCCAGCCTTAGTTTCGTTTTTTATACCTTAACGGGTTCGGTGTTCATGCTGCTCAGTTTATTGGCACTCAGCCAATATCATTTGGAACACAGCGGCTCATTAATGACCGCACTCGAACATTCCGCCAAAACCATGCCCGTCCAACAGCAAGTTTGGGTGTTACTGGGGTTTTTGTTAGGCTTTGGCATCAAATTGCCGATTTTTCCTTTGCACGGTTGGTTGCCTCCCGCCCATATCCAAGCACCCACCGCCGCCAGCATCCTCATCTCCGGGGTGCTGCTAAAAATGGCCGCTTATGGTTTGCTGAGGGTCTTGGCTATTCTCCCGGATGCTGCACGGATTTTGCAACCCTTGTTGGTGCTGTTGGCCTTGATCGGGATGCTCTATGGCAGCTTGTTAGCTTGGCGTCAAAGCCATTTAAAAGCCATGACCGCCTATCTGTCCATCAGCCAGATGGGCATGGTGTTGCTGGGTATCAGCAGCTTGAGCCAAGCGGGCATCCATAGCGCATTGCTGCAAATGCTCGCTCATAGCTTGACGGTGGCGGCCTTATTGGTACTGATCGAGCAATTGCAACAACGCACGCGCAGCCGCCACATCCAAGATTACGGCGATTTGGCCCAGGTGATGCCTCGCTGGTCAGTACTGATGACCATCAGTCTGTTTGCCGCCATGAACCTGCCTGGGACATTGGGTTTTATCGCCGAATTACAAACCCTCGCCGCCTTTTATCAACAATGGGGCTGGCTATGGATTTTTATCGTACTAAACCTGCTGATCACGGGTACTTATCTGATCCGCATCCTCAGCTTGTTGTTCATCAGCAACCAGCCAAACCGGCCGCTACTGGCTGATCTGCGGCCAATGGAAATGCTGGCGGCGGGGATATTGGTTGCAGCTATGGTGGTGCTAGGCTTGCAACCAAGCCCCGTCTTGGCATTATCGGCGGGCACCGCCATCCATTGGCAGCATTTGCTCAACGCCCCAAGTTTATAGGCAAACCGATGCGTACATCAACCGCACAAACCGCCCGGCATCATAACCAAGTCATCGAAATACTCGCACAGTTGGGTAAAACACCCGATAACTCAGGGCTTCTGGCCTTATCAGAAACGCGCTACCACCAACTGTACCAACAACAGCGTATCACCCGCCACGACATTAGCACCGCATTCGGCCAGCATCCCCATTTGCGACCGGAACAAACAGTTTGTACTTTAAATGCACGCAAAATCAGCCGCCAAGACATTTACCAAGTGGCGCTTTTATTTGACCTATCCGTACCCAGCACCAACCAGCTTGCCTGGTTGCGTGATGAAATGGCGGCATTTAAACGGATACAGCCAGATGTGCCGGCCACGCCCCGCCAACAGTTATTGGCAGGCGGCGATGAAGCCACCGCAATCCAAGCCTTATGGGACGCTTTGCTGGACAAGCTCGAATTGCCGTACTGCCGCACCTTCTTAGAAGAAGATGTGCAGCCCGATGACGTGAATATCGGCCCGGCCCATGCCGTTTTACGGCAATTGGCCAGCACCGAACTGACCCGATTACTGGCCAGCTTAGGCGATTTGCACAGCCTTAAAGATTTTGTCCGCGCCTTAAGCGGCGTGGATATTCTCGATACCGTACATCAACATTTGCAACAGGCTTGCACAGCGTTACTGGCGGCTAACGGTGCATGGGCGACACCTACCCATCAACAACAGGGCTTATATGGTTTATGGCGCACTCTAGCCCGTCAGGATGCCGGCCTATTTTTACATCAATTGCCTGACTGGCAAAATATTATTGCCGACTTGCCCGATGATGCAGTGGCGGCAATTGTCAAACAATTGCAATGCCTTGAGCTAGCGCCCATGCAATGGCCCGCTTATCTGCGCCGATTAAGCCAAGAACTGCCTGATTGGTCGCAACCTTTGCGCCCTTTGGGCGAAATGCCGGCACACGCGGATATGTTGGCGATACGCTTGACGCTGGACAGGCTGTGGTTGAACCAAGTCTGCCATGATGTGTCGAAAATCGAAGCTAAAGTCGGCTCCTTACAAAATTATTTCCAAAAAAACCAGTCTGAATTCTGGGTGCGCCTACAACTATACCAAGGACAATTACCCGAATACCTCAACCAACAAGCCCAAGCCCTGATTGTCCGCTCCGGCTCCGAACGCCAATGCCGCACCGATTGGCAACAACTGGCGGATGCGCTGGTGCTTAGGCAACGCCGTTTGGCCCGTACACTCGGCCAAGAAACGGATAGTTGGCAGCTGTTCCGGCTTTGCCAACATTTGGGGCTAAATGCGGATGCCTTGCAGACGCTAGAAAAAACCGATTTACTAACCTTATTATCGGTATTGGCTGGCTTTAACTGGGACGAACGGGAAAAAATATGGCGTTGCGCTGATCAACACCATTATTGGCAAGCCTTGCGGGCGGCGTTCCCTAGCCAACAGGGTCTACCTGACCTGCACGTCATCCACCAAGAAGATTGCCTGGCCATAACCCCGCTGGTTTTTACCGGCCCAAATTCCGGCTTTAAACTGTTATGCCAACCCAAATCCTATGGACAACCATTACTGGCCTATTTATGGACGTATCTCAGTGCGCCGATATGGCTGGCCAAGGCCTTGGCAAACATTTTTTTCCCGGCGGCTTCCCCCCTAAAAGACCTTGCCGATGCGGACATTCATAGCCTCGCCCAATTTTTGCGGCAAACAGGTTCGTCCCAACGTTGTGCTGATTTTATGATTCTGGTCGCTTCTGAATATTTTGAAGGACAACATGATCCAAATCGGCGGCTAGATTTTAAATCATTGGCAAAGCTGCTTAACCAACCGGACGTACGCGAACGGCTAAGCCAATACGGTATTTTTATTTCTCCCCATACTTGGTTTCTGGCAGTTGGTTATGACACAATGCCCAGACTATAATAGGTAAACCTAAAAACGCCAGCCACTTTTTTAAGCTTGTCCGGTAGTTTTTAAGCCCATAATTTCACGTCCTTTTCATTCAGTCGCTTATCTGTAATAAAATGTTATCTTATGATATAAAGGCGCAGTTATTCTATCATTAGTGAAAAGTAACGCGACCCAAAACACATCCGCATAAAGCCTAACCACGTTAACCGGCCTTGGTTAATCCTATTGGCACATCAAACGTTGCCATACCTTCAAGAAGATACCGATGACTGAAAAACAGCACCCAAATGATACATTAGCGCAGGTCACAGAACCTGCTAAACTCACCCCAGAACAATACTCCATTTGCCGCTTGAAAGGTACCGAGCCACCATTTACCGGCAAGTATGTCGATTGCAAAAAAGTCGGGGTATACCATTGCGTGTGCTGTGGCAACGCCTTATTTGCATCGTCCACCAAATATGATTCCGGGTCGGGCTGGCCCAGCTTTTGGGATGTGCTGTCCGCCACCAGCGTCACCGAACATAGCGATACCAGTTACGGTATGCGCCGTGTTGAAATCACCTGCCAACACTGCGCCGCCCATTTGGGCCACGTTTTTACCGACGGCCCTGCCCCGACAGGCTTGCGTTACTGTATCAACTCCGCTGCCCTTAACCTGCACGAAACCTTATGAACGCCCATAGCTATACCCAGCAATTGCTAGATTTCATTGATGCCAGTCCCAGCCCTTGGCATGTGGCCGCTAACATGGCGCTACACTTACAAGACCGTGGATTTACGAAGCTGGATGAAACCGTGCCTTGGCAACTGCACACAGAGGGGCGTTATTATGTTATCCGTGACGACTCATCCATCATCTTCTTTGTACTCGGCTCCCAACCCCTAACGGACACCGGCTTTAAAATCCTCGGTGCCCATACTGATTCACCTGGTTTGCGGATTAGGCCCAATGCCGGCGTGTGTGTGGATAGCTTCGTACGCTTAGGTGTGGAAATTTATGGTGGGCCCATTTTAGCTACCTTTACCGATCGCGATTTAAGCTTGGCCGGACGGATCAGTTATAAAACCCCCGAAGGGAAAATTGCCAACACCTTAGTGCGGTTTGACCAAGCCTTGCTCAGATTGCCGAATCTGGCCATCCATTTGAACCGTGGTGTCAATGACGAGGGTTTAAAGCTACACAAGCAGAACGAGCTTCCCCTACTCTTAAGCAAATGGACACAAGAACAATTGCCACCGGATTATTTTTCTAGCTTGTTACAAGAACAAGCTAATATCGATAGCCAACAAATCCTGGCCTGGGATTTGGCGGTTTATGATACCCAGCCCGGCGCATTTTGGGGCGCCAACCAAGAATTTTATGCCAATAGCCAATTGGATAATCTCGCCTCTTGCCATGCGGGCCTGACCGCGATGCTGGATGCGGCGGTATTGGACAGCGGCAATACCGTCGTGTGTGCGTTTTTCGACCATGAAGAAATTGGCAGCGAAAGCCATAAGGGCGCCGCCGGCAGTTTTCTGCCGGATATTCTCAACCGCATTGCCCTAGCCACCGACACCAAACCGGAAGCTTACCTTCAAGCCTTGGCACAAAGCTTTATGGTCAGCGCCGACATGGCCCACGCTTACCATCCCAATTTCCCATTGGCTTACGAACCCGAACATAAGGCCATTGTCAATAATGGCCCGGTCATTAAAGTCAATGCTAGCCGCCGCTATAGTAGCGAAAGTGGTTCCGAAGCCTTGTTCGCCTATTACTGCCAAGAAGCCGGGATACCTTACCAATATTATTCACACCGCTGCGACCTGCCTTGTGGCAGCACCATAGGTCCAATTACTTGGTCAGCGTAGGATCCACATGGTTGCGATTCATCGCCGCCTGCATCATTCCGATAACCTGCCCAATCAACCAGCGACCAATGACCCAGAACGCAATCGCTGCCAATATCTT
>JACXTQ010000309.1 GCA_016919605.1 Methylovulum sp. | reverse complement strand
TAGCCCGACCACAGCGCCTTTTTTGGACACCAGTTCCATGTTTTGTGAGGCCAAATACCCCCCCGAACCGCCACCTAGTTTAGGGATAATCTCGTTTTTGACGATGTTATAAGGCACATTCCAATAAGGGGAAAACTCAACAAAGCTCATGTTCGCCATCAACACTGGCGTTTGGGTTTTCATGGCCTTGCCGACCACTACCCGCATGTGTGTGACCGTGGATTGTAGGTTGTTGATGTCATCCAATGCCCAGAGTTGGAATGCCGGAATATTGACGATGATCGAAGGCCCAGTGCCCAATTCCGGTAGCCAGCGCAAGCGCTCCATCGCCAGTTCGATTTGTGTCACCCGTTTGGCTAGGCCGGTGTTGAGTTCCACCACGGTCGATTTGCCGATAACGCCATCACCTAACAAACCGTGCCGCCGTTGGAATGATTTCATAGCGGCTACTGTATCGTCACTATAGCGCATCGACTTGACCGGCGAATTGGTGGGCAAATCACCCAAGGTATTCAGTAAATCACGTAGCGCCGCCAATTCGGCTAGGTTTTCACCCGGACGGATAGGCTTTTTAAAGGTCATGGCAAAGGGTTTTGCCTGTTGTGCCAAGGCGTGATAATGAGCTAACGCCGTTTTTAACAGTTGATACTGCTTTAATTGTGGTTCAACCATACCAGGCAAGTCGGCCACGGTTTGTTGTTCGATGCTGGCTTTGATTAAGGCAGGCAAGTCAATAGTCTTTTTTTCGCGCAGTTTAAGGTTGAAGTTAATCACTTGCGGGCTGACGCGGCCATAATGCAAATCGTGCAGGAAACGTAATAGTGACAGGCTTAAGGCTGTATCATAGCTGGCCAGCTCCCGATAAGCATTGGCATCCAAATGCAAAAGCGCGAGCATTTTGCCCTGCAAGGTTTCGGTGCTGTAATTGCTTTGCTGCAAGCCATTGGCCGAGGCATTGGCCAAGAGCCCAAGCAATGCCGAAACATTTTGTTCGGATACGCCAGCACCTAACCATAGCGGTTGATAGTTGCCCATTTTATACAGAGCGTCCAAATCTTCGGCACGGTTGGCAAAACCGCCGGGCAACAGTAATGGGTGCTGCTTGGCAGTGATGATCGCGGCGATTTCTTGGCCGACAGGCGACAGGGTCTGGATCGGGGCGATGGGCGTGTTTGCCAGTAGTGCGGTGGGGGCCACCGTCAAACAGACATACATTAACCAGCGTGACATTTGGCGGTTTAGCCAAATGCCCAGTATGCCTTGTGTTTGTGGTCTTACAAAATCCTTAGTTTTTGGTTCTGGCCTGTCAAATTGTCCAAAACTTGCCAATATATTCAGTTGCATAAAATATCCAATGTTAGCTTAATCGCCGAGTGTGCCAATATTACCACTAACAGACTGTTTTTCTTAAGAGGGGTGTAAGACCAGAATGTTTGGTTTTGTTGTCAGGCTTAGCTTATTTTACACTAAGTTGATTGCCAATATTGATAACATAGGTATTCTTATCGGCAAAATTCGGAAAAATGGTTAGCCAAGAGTCACCCTAAGGGCGGCGTGCCCAAACGGGCTTATGGGTAGGGGGGCAGGCGATACTGTCTGCCGCCCCGTGGTTATCAAGCCAATTTGGCCTTAAGGAACGCCATCAGCTCGCTAATGGGCAATTCTTCATTGTCGCGTGAGGTTCTGGACTTGTATTCGACCGTGCCGTTATCGAGGCTTTTGTCGCCGACGATAATGCAGTGTGGGACACCGATCAATTCCATGTCCGAGAACATAAACCCTGCGCGAACTTTGCGGTCATCAAACAACACGTCAATACCTGCCGCTTGCAAATCCTGATACAACTGTTCCGCCAAGGCTTTCAGGCGTTCGGATTTGTGCATGTTCATGGGCAATAAGGCCACTTGGAACGGGGCGAGGTTTTTCGGCCAAATAATGCCGCGACCGTCATGGTTTTGCTCAATAGCCGCCGCGACCACGCGGGAAATACCGATGCCATAACAGCCCATCAGCATAATCTGATGCTTGCCCGCTTCGTTAATGATGCCCGCCTTCATGGCGCCGCTGTATTTGGTGCCAAGCTGGAAAATATGCCCGACTTCAATGCCCCGCGCCAAGGTGATGTGGCCTTGGCCATCTGGGCTGGGGTCGCCTTCAACGACAGTGCGTAAATCCGCTATTTCGGGCAAGGGCAAATCCCGCTCCCAGTTAACGCCTTGATAATGCTTGCCGTCTTGATTAGCACCACAAACAAAATCGGCCATCAAAACCACGCTACGGTCAGCGATTACGGGTATGGTCAAGCCAATAGGGCCGATAGAGCCGGGTTTGCAAGCACAGGCGGCGAGAATATCGGCTTCGCTGGCAAAAGTTAACGGCGCGGCGACCCCGGCAAGTTTTTCCGCCTTAATTTTGTTCAGCTCATGGTCGCCCCTAAGCAATAACGCTACTAAACCGTCTTCTTCGCCTTTGACAATCAATGTTTTCAGGCATTGGCTGGCGGAGATGGCCAAAAACGCACACACCTCTTCAATGCTGTGTTGCGCGGGCGTGCCAACCAAAGCCATCGCAGTGGTGGCGGTAGGGCGCGAACCCGTTGGAGCTAAGGCTTCTGCTTTTTCCACATTCGCCGCATAATCGCTTTCCGTAGAAAAGGCAATGGCATCTTCGCCCGAATCGGCCAAAACATGAAACTCATGGGAAATGGCTCCGCCGATAGAGCCGGAATCGGCGATCACCGCCCGAAATTTTAAGCCCAAATGGTTAAAGATATTGCTGTAGGCGCGGTACATCACATCATAAGACTCTTGTAAGGAGGCTTGGTCAAGATGGAAAGAATAAGCATCTTTCATGATAAATTCGCGTGAGCGCATCACTCCGAAACGCGGGCGGATCTCATCGCGGATTTTGGTTTGGATCTGGTAAAAGGTAATCGGCAATTGCTTATAGCTTTTCAGCTCGTTACGCGCCAAATCGGTGATGATTTCCTCGTGGGTAGGGCCTAAGCAAAAATCGCGGTCATGGCGGTCTTTTAAACGCGCCAGTTCGGGGCCGTACTGCTCCCAGCGCCCCGTTTCTTGCCAGAGTTCGGCAGGTTGCAATGTGGGCATCAGCACTTCTAAAGCCCCGGCTTTTTCCATTTCTTCGCGGGTGATTTTTTCGACTTTGCGCAACACCCGCAAGCCCAGCGGTAGCCAGCTATAAAGCCCTGCCGCGAGTTTGCGGATCAAGCCGGCACGGATCATCAGTTGATGGCTGATGATTTCGGCATCGGCGGGAGTTTCTTTAACGGTGTTGAGGGGGAACTGAGTAGTGCGCATAAAAAGGGAGGGTTAAAATAAAAGTGGCTATTTTACAGATTTTTGACGGGTTCCCAAGTGTTTGCGGGTTTAAGTCGGCTTTTTGTCGGGTCGCCGCCGTGCCAAAGCCAGTGCTGAGGGCAACTCAATAAAGTGGAGAAGGCATTGAGGGGGAAAAAAAGACCTTCTTTCTGTAGTTACAGTGGTTGCGGCAACAGCCATCACTACAGAAAGAAGGTCGAGAGGGGCTTCGATGAAAAATAAACATGAATCGGCAAGCACGCTGGCATTCAACGTCAGGCGAAACATACCCTATTAAACACTGGTTTTTCGCTAAAGTTCCCAACGTGGCCTTAAATTTTATTGGCCTACCTAGATTGATGCGCAAGTATGGCGGTTACAAGCTAGGTTAGGGGGATGGTTTGGCCTGTATTCACCCTCCCTAGTTTTGGCGGGGCTTTGCCACCTATGCTATCGGGTATTTCTTAGGGTATAGACGAAAACATGAAATCTTGCTATTTTTCATGCAGGTTTTTTGCCGTTAACACAGTACAATGAAATTAAAGCCCTACCTAACTGGTTGGTATTGAAAACAAGACCCATCTATAGTCATTCAGCTAAATGTTAAAGGATAATGATCTATGAAAATCAGCACCCTAGGCTTCCCGGCGGTGGAAGAGAGCAAGCTCGGAAAAATTTTGCCCTTGGCGAAAAACCTGTCTTATTCGTTACAGCCTTTTGATGCGTCAATAGTGCCTGATGTGCTGCTGGTTTTTGGTGATGTCGGCACTTATCAAGGGCAGTTGGCGGACTTGGCCGAATTGCCCGTGAAAATAGTCGTGGTTGCCAAACAGCCACCCGAACAGGCCGATTATGTGCATTTACCGTTTCCATTGGTGGCGTCACGAGTGTTGCGGGTGCTTGATGGCTTGTCAACGTCCGGGGCAATGGACACACCTATCGCTACGCCTGCCGAACCGGTTGTGGCAGATGCGTCTCTTGCAGTTGCGGACACTGGCGGCGATGAGATCCTAACTTACCGTGTGTTGGTGGTCGATGACAGCTTGCCGATGCAAAAGGCCTTGGCCTTGGAATTGGAGAAATTGGCGGCGACCGTGCATATCGACTTCGCCGGTAGCGGTGAAGAGGCGTTGGCGATGACGGAAGACCAACGCTATGACTTTATTTTTCTTGATATTATGATGCCGGGCATTGACGGATTTGAAGCCTGTAGCCAGATGCGCAAACGCCCGACTATGAAAAAAGTCCCGATTATCATGCTGTCGGCAAAAACATCGCCGATGGATGAGGTCAAGGGGGTCATTTCCGGTTGCTCGACCTATTTGACCAAGCCGATTGTCCATGAAGAATTCCAAAAAGTGATGCAACGGATCACCAAATGGGTGGACAATTTCAATGCCCGTGAACAAAACACGGCATCTTAAGGGCCAGCCCTAAGCAACGGTGGTGATGATGGCCTCAACAAAGAAAATTTTGGTGGTGGATGATGCTCCGCTGGACCAGCAACGGCTGTGCGCGGTGCTGGCTAAGGCCCAGGTCAATGCGACAGTCTCGCTGGCGCAAAATGGTCGGGAAGGCATAGAAAAAGCGCATAGCGAACATCCTGACCTGATATTTATGGATATTTTGATGCCTGAATTGGATGGCTACTCGGCGTGTAGGCAAATCAGCAGGGCTGCCGACACTAAAGATATTCCAATTGTTATCGTATCCATCAAAAGCCAGCCCGCCGATAAGGTATGGGCGACCTTGCAAGGGGCGGTGGCCATGATCCCCAAGCCCTATACTGACGACCAGATACTCGAACAGGTCGCCCATTTTATTTAGGGATTGCTATGAACGACAAAGCTCAAGATACGCTCGATGATGCCGTTATCCGCCACGGCTTTAGTGTCGGGGCATTGAATTTGTTAGTCCCGCCCGGTATCCCCGTGCAATTGCTTGAAGTGCCAAAGTTATCGCCACTACCTTTAGCTCCGCCTTGGTTTAAAGGCATGGCTAACCATCGGGGTGAGGTGGTGCCCGTGTTTTCCTTACCTGAATTGCTTTTACCTCCTGCGGCTCATGCCACCATCAGCAGTCAGCGTTGGCTGTTTATTTTCGATAAGCCACCGAAATTATGCGGATTGCTGACAGACAGTTATCCGCAATTGCTAAGTGCTGTCCAAGCGATTGATCTGGAGGCGGTTGCCGACATTCCTGAACAGATAAAGCCGTTTGTCTACGCCGCCTATAGCGGTTATGGCAAAAGTTGGCTGGACTTCCAATACGATGCTTGGCTGTTATCAGTGAAAGCGCTGTTCCAAGATTATCAATCATCACTCTGAGTTAGCCGTGTGATTGGGCTAATTTGACTTGCGAGGAATCACTATGCAGCTGTTTAAACCTTTTAAAAACTTAAAACTGCCGATAAAGTTCCTGATCGTGACCGGTTTTCTAGGTATGGGCTTGTTGTCTTTAGGGCTTAACTATTATCAGACTATCCAGCTTGAAAAAAATGCCTTGGATAGGAACCAGCGGCTCAATACCTTATCGAATCTGGTCGATGTGGTGACTATTGACGTGCTGGAGGCGCGCGGTTATCAAAAAGACTACCAGCTCAAACAACAGGTCGTCATGGTGGGCAATTTTGATGAAAGCCTGTCGTTGGCGAATGATGCCATTGTTGCGGCCGAGTATTTTTTGCGTACCAATGATGACAAGAAATTGGTTGATGCGATCCAGCAACAGCTTTTGGAGTATCAGGACGCGTTCTATAAGCTAGTTGAGCTAAAAAATCCTTCCGCTGAAAAACAGCAGGAGATCATAGGCTCTATCGAAAAAAGGCTAAAAGACATGGAACCGCTCATGGAGCGGTTTTTCGCCATCAAACAAGAGTATCAGGCTAAAGACCAGTTAATCTTTGATGCGGAAAAAAAAATCAAATTGCAATTGTTTTTAGTGTCCATTGCGGTCATGGTGATTGCCTTGGTGGCGACTTTTTTCATCCTGCAAGTGGGGGTGCTAAGGCCAGTGCGGATTATCCAAAATACCGTCCGTAAAATCTCCGCAGGAGACACTGGGGTCAGAAGCCACCTGGATAGCACCGATGAATTGGGGGATTTGGCAACGACACTGGATAGCCTGTTGGATGAAAGGATGCAAGCCTTAATTTTGAAACAAAGCGAAAATGATGCCATCAACACCTCCATCATC
>JACXTQ010000308.1 GCA_016919605.1 Methylovulum sp. | reverse complement strand
GTGCAGTAATGCGCCCCTATTACGGGTTGGGATGATAATACTGATTAAAGGGTCGGCATTCATAAAATCAACGTTGGTTTAGCCAAAAGAGGGCGTGGTTAATGAGTTTCTCCCTATCTTGGGAGCGCGAAAACGTGTGGTCGGCATCGGGCATAGCTATGCGCGTCAAAGCTTTACCGGCCAAAACAGTCTGCCAGCGCGTTGAGGTGGAAACCAATTCATCAAATTCTTTGCCTATCAGGCTATAGCCGCTCATCAACAATAATAACGGGCCGGAAAACTGCGCCAAGCCCTCGCGCATTTTTTCCTGATAAGTGGGTAGATTGCCAAATTCTTGGATCGCTATCTGTTGTTGGACGCTTTTAAGAAAGCCGGCATTGCGCCATAAGTCCGCCAGTGAGCTGATGGCGGTGATGGGATTAAATTGCAGCTTGAACAATTTTTGCCAAAAGCTTTTTTGCATAATGCGCATCAGGTAATAATGCTTGATATAGGTGCGCGCCCTCGTCGATTGGTTGCTTACCCACGGGTTTTGCATAATTAGGCCGCTGACACGCGAATCCCGCCACGCGTACATCATGATGGCGGAAGCGGCATTGCATTCGCCCCATAAGATAACGCTATCGAGTTCGGGCATAAGTGCCATCATTTTGTCGATGGCGCTGGCAATGTCAGCATTGATGCCTTCAAACCCGACAAACTCGCCGGCACTGTCACCAAAGCCCCGGTAATCAAAACGCAACACCGGATAGCCCTCACTGGCAAGGCGGCGGCTCCATAAAATGAGCTGCCTGGCGCAGCCGACCCGATATTGCGGCCCGCCCGCCACCACCACCACGATGCCGATGTTTTTAGTGTGCTCAGGGCGATGCAAGATGCCGACCTGCGCGGCTTTTTCACAAGCAATCAGCAAAGGGATTTCTTCTGTTTTCATATCAATAGCGGTTAGCGGAAGAGGAGGGTGGTTTTTGCCAATAAATCGGGAGCCAATTCACGTTCATGCAATTGCCAAAAGGCCGCACCCGTAAACATGTGGACTGTAGGATTGACTCCTTGTTGCCGCCAGTGGGCCAGGACTTTGTCACTGGCGATGTTAGGTTCGGTTTGGCCGTCCATAACCGCTTCCAGCCAATCAACCCGAAGGTTTTCCGGTAACTTAATGGTCGCCAGCGTTTTGCTGTCAATTGCTTGGGCCAATTGCGGGTTGATTTCATAGCCCGCCACTTCCAAGGGTTGGCCGGTCTGTAAAGTTTCGCGCATTTGTTGGGTGGTTTCTTTCGCTTCCCCCCTATCCATTAGCATGGCAAGGCGTATTCTTAGAAACTGGGTGAACAAGATTTTGCCCTCCAATACCGGCTGCCAAAGCAATAGGCGTTGGAAGCGCCCAGGCGATGCCGCCGCCAACTCGGCCGCCAGTATCGCGCCTAAACGCAATCCCCAAAGGCTTTGTTTTTGATAACCTTGCGCGTCTAGCCAGCCACATGCGGTTTGTGCGTCTTGCGACCATTGCTCCCAGCGGGTTTCGCCAAAATCACCTTCACTATCGCCGGTGCCATAATAATCCAGCAACAGGCAACCCCTGCCCAGCTCGGCAAGCATCCGTGCCTGCATGGCGACCATCACCCGGCAACGGTTAAGCTCTTCACCAAAAGAAGGCAAAAATACCAAGACTTCCGTGTGCGGATCTTTAGGAGGGACAAATAGGCAAAATAATTTGCCTTGCGTGCCTTGAATAAAATGGGGGGTGAGAGTTATGCCCAGATAGCTTGGATTCATGGGTTTAGTGTCAGATTTAGATGGGGGGGCAGCTCTTAGACTCAACAAAGGCGACTAAACTGCCAAAGCTGGTAAAAATGTCGGCGTTGATTTCATCGTCGTCAATGGTGCAACCTACCGTGTCTTCAATGGCGGTGATAAGGGTGACAACCCCCATCGAGTCTAGCTCAGGCAGTACCCCCAATAAAGGGGTCGATGCCGTATACGCGTCCACGGCATCACCTAGTTGCAGATGCTGCCGGAAAATATTTTTTACCAATTGCTCAATTGCCATGATGTGCTGCCCAATGCTGCTATATTAAATGTTATTGGATAAGCCAAGTAGTAGGTCGGGACACCTGAGCCTGAATGGTCACGCGTTTGGCTGAAAAGGTAATTTTACCGTTTCTTCGCCATAAAGGGACACTATTTTGCTGTTGTTAAGCAATTTGACTTGTTCGCTTAGGGCTTCTGTCCGGTAAAATAGCAAATAGTGCGCAGCTATCGGGTTAGGCTGGCACTTATCCTTTTTTGGTTTTCACCCCAGACTGATGCCCTTTTATCGATCATGACCTTGGTGGTGTCAACCGACCGCGTGGCCATTTCTTTAAGCAAAATCACCAAGGCCACTAAGTGCCAACTGAGATCAAGATAAGACAAACTTAAAAAAGCCCCACCCGACAAATACGCTAACAGGCTCAGCTTGATCATTTTCGCCAAGTCAGACACCCATTTTTTATCCTCGTTGTTTTTGCAAAGCGTGACGATTTGCGAGCAATAGCGCCAAGTCATGGCAAAAATCACCAAAAATAGCCCTAGTCCTATCCAACCATGCTCGCCCAAAACATGAAAGTAAATGCTATGGGCAACAAAGGCGGACATGTCTGGAGTAAAGCCGGGCAGGTATTCCTTGTAAGTGTCAAGCGTCCATAACTGGAAACCACCGCCAAGCAAGTGGGTGTTGGCGATATTAAACGCCAATGTCCAAGCACGGATGCGCCCTAACGCCGATTCGTCCTGGTCGTAAGTTTTGATGGTGTCCATCCGCTGATACCAGGAGGCTGGCAGGAACAGGTATAAAAGCACTATCAAGATAATAAGGCCTAGCGCCATCGGCAATTTCCGTTTGCTTTGCAGCCAAAAATATCCGCCCACGGCACTAATAGCCAAAAAGGCTCCCCTTGATTGTGAGCCTAATGCTGAAAAAGTCATGGCGATAATGCAAAACAGCATCAGTTGCCTATGC
>JACXTQ010000307.1 GCA_016919605.1 Methylovulum sp. | reverse complement strand
GGTCCATCGCCGGGCTATGGAAGGCGTAAGCCAAATCCAAGCGCTTAAAAAAAGTCTGGTTGGCCGCCAATAGGCTTTCAACCTGGGCCAATTGTCCGACATCGCCGGCAAGGGTAACGCCCCGGTGGCTGTTAATGCCGGCCAGATAAACCTTATCCAAGCCACTGGTTGCGAGCAGCTTGCCTAAGTCATCGGCATTCATGCCCGCTGCGCTCATACCGCCTGAACCTTGGGTTTTGCCTTGATGATGGCTACGGTAAAAGATCACTTTAACGGCTTCGGGCAAGGATAGTGCCCCACATGCCCAAGCGGCGGCGACTTCGCCGACACTATGGCCCATGACCGCCGTTGCTTGGAAACCCTGTTCGCGCAACACTTCGGTAACACCGACTTGCAGGGCAAACAAGGCGGGCTGGGCAATTTCGGTGTGCTGATAACGGCCTTCGCCATTGCGGCCTGCCAATTCGTCCACTAAAGAAAAATTGGCGTAAATTTGGAACAGTGTGTCCACTTGCATAATGGCACTGCGGAAGGTGGCCGATTGTTCCAGCAATTGCTTGCCCATACCTTGCCATTGGCAGCCGTTGCCGGAATACACAAACGCTAAACCTTGGGCTTGGGGCAAATGTTGTCCCGTATAAGCATGTACTGTTGTTGGTTGGGTTTTGTCGGGCAGAGTTGTTTGCATGGCAAACTGTTCTAGCTGCACCGCCGCTTGGGATAGGTTGTCAGCAAACACCACCAGTCCCTGGCTATGGCGTTCGCGGTGAAAAAACGCGCTGTACGCCAGATCATAATATGCCAGTTGCGGATTCGCACTGATAAAATCGGCCAACTCTTGCGCCGCTTGCTGTAAGGCGGGTTGGTCTTTGGCGGATAAAACTAGCGGTACGGCGAAAGTTGGCGCAGGTTGTTTACGGGCTTTTTTTGCCCGTTGTCCAGGTGGGGTTTGTAAAATGACATGGGCATTGGCACCGCCAAAACCGAAGGAATTGACACCGATGGTCAACCCTCCTTGGGCTTTTAACGGGCGGGTATCGGTAATGACTTTTAGGTTCCAGTCGGCAAATTTAATGTTGGGGTTAAGGTGTGTGGCACCGATGGTGGCCGGAATCGCCCTATATTTAAGGCAATTTAAGGCTTTTGCCAATCCTGCGACCCCAGAGGCGGATTCCAAATGCCCCAGATTGCTTTTTACCGAGCCAATCAATAAGGGCTTGCGGCGTTTTTGTCCCAACGCCAAGCCAATGGCATGGGTTTCGATAGGGTCGCCGACCGCCGTTCCCGTGCCATGCGCTTCAAAATAATCAATATGGTTGGGGTCAATGCCCGCTTGTTCATAAACCCCGCTCATCAATGCCGCTTGGGCGTAGGGGTTGGGGATGGTCAAACCGGATTTATGGCCGTCAGTATTGACTGCGCTACCTGCAATCACTGCCAAGATCGGATCGCCATCGGCCAAGGCTTGGTCGTAGTTCTTCAAAAAAAACAGGCCGCCGCCTTCTGAGCGGACATAGCCATCACCTGATTCGGCAAAGACATGGCAACGTCCGGTTTTGGACAGCATGGTGGCTTTTGAAAAGGAGATGAACGCGTAAGGGTGCAAATGCAGGTTAATGCCGCCCGCCAGGGCTTGGCTGATTTCACCGGAACGGATGGCTTGGCAGGCTTGGTGGAAAGCCACCAACGATGACGAACAAGCTGTGTCCATAGAAATGCTGGGGCCGTGCAAATCAAAAACGTAGGAAATCCGGTTGGAGGCGATGCTAGAAATCATGCCTGTCGCCGCCGCCGCTTCAATGGCGGCAAGGTCATCAAAGATGCGGTAGGCATAATCGACATTGGAAATGCCAACATAAACACCGCAATCACTGCCACGCAAAGTGGCCGGGGGGATACCGGCATTTTCGAGCGTTTCCCAAGCCAGCTCCAGCAATACCCGTTGCTGGGGGTCAATCAGAATCGCTTCGCGGGGGGAAATACCAAAAAAAGGTGCGTCGAAACCGGAAACGTCGCCAATGCTACCCGCAGCAAAGCTATAGCTGGTGCCAGGGTGGCGTTTGTCAGGGTGCAAAAAGCTGTCTTGTGACCAACGCGAAGCATCGACATGAGTGACCAAATCTTTTTGCGCTAACAGGTCTCCCCAAAACCGTTGGGTGTCCGTGCCAGGTAATCGTACGGAGTATGCTATCAGTGCAACACGGTTATCCATTCTAAAGAGTCTGTCCTATCGCTAAAGTGGGTGAATGAATGGTGCGGGACTGAAGGCTGGATAAATCAGCCAAGCTATCGCTAGCTCGTGTCCCCGCAAATTTTTGGAATTTTTTTTCGTAATAACCAAAAGTCAGCGACTGCAAAAACTCAAATGCAATATATAGAGGTTTTTTGTTCATAACAAGGTAACTATGCACCATGAAAAAGCCCCAAAAAACCTTGACTTAGTGTTTTTTGATCGCTGGGGTCGGTTTTAAAATCGGCAAGATATGGCTGATGCCCATGGTGGCTTTAT
>JACXTQ010000306.1 GCA_016919605.1 Methylovulum sp. | reverse complement strand
GGCCGGATAATCGTGCATCGCCAAAGTCAGCCCCGCCGCCATCGCATGGCCGCCAAACTTACTGAGCAGTTTCGGATGGGTGGCGGCAATGTCACTTAACACATCACGGATATGCACCCCAGCGATAGACCGCGCCGAGCCTTTAATCAAATCCTTGCCCGCTGGGGCAAAAGCGATCACTGGGCGGTGCAACTGGTCTTTGATACGCGCTGCCAAAATGCCGATAACACCTTGGTGCCAATTGGCATCATATAAACACAGCCCAGCCGGAGCGTGATGTTCGTCCAATTTTTTCATGTCCGCCAATAAGGCCAGTGCCTCAAACTTCATCTGCCCTTCGATGTCACGGCGGTCATTATTCAAATCATCCAACTGCATGGCCATGTCATTGGCCAATTTTTCGTTATCGGTCAACAGGCACTGGATTCCTAAAGACATATCATCCATGCGTCCGGCGGCGTTTAAACGCGGCCCCAAAGCAAAACCCAAATCGGCCAGGACTATCGTCAGCGGATTCTTGCCGGCAATTTTAAGCAAAGCCTGTAAGCCAAGATGGGCGCGGCCCATGCGGATGCGTTGCAAACCCTGATAAACCAAGGTGCGGTTTACCCGATCCAGTGCCACCACATCGGCAACCGTACCTAAGGCCACATAATCCAATAACTGCGCCAGATTAGGTTCCGAGATTTGCCGCAGCTCAAACCAACCTAATTCGCGCAAACGGCTACGCAACGCCATCAGCACATAAAACATCACTCCAACCCCGGCCAAGGCTTTGCTAGGGAATGTATCGCCGGGCAAATTAGGGTTGACAATAGCATCGGCGGCGGGCAGTTCAGTACCCGGCAAATGATGATCGGTGACCAGCACAATAATCCCGGCGGCTTTGGCCACTTTAACGCCATCAATACTAGATATGCCGTTATCGACCGTAATCAACACATCCGGTTGCTGTTGTTTGACCAGTTCGACAATCTCCGGTGTTAAGCCATAACCGTATTCAAAGCGGTTAGGCACCACAAATGACACCTGCCCTGCCCCAAGCAATTGCAGCCCCTTAATCGCTACCGCGCAACTGGTCGCCCCATCGGCATCAAAATCGGCCACGATGGTTATCTTTTGTTGGCTTTGCAGCGCAGTGATAAGCCGTGCTACCATCGTTTCCATGCCGGATAACAGCCACGGCGACGGCAGTTTGGACAAGCTTCTGTCCAATTCGGCGGCTGACAATATCCCTCTTGCGGAAAAAATCCGCTCCAACAGCGGCGGCATATCAGTAAATTGCCCGCGCTTTTTCGCGACAGGACGCGGGACAATAGTTTTTTTAATGCCTTGATAGTACATAGCTTGCATTTCAGGTAAGAAAACGGATCAGGCCAGATTATAAATGGCGATGGCTTATAGATGTTGATATTTTTAATGGCTTAGGCAAAACCGACTAGCCTTTCCTGTTTTCTGAAAGGCCGTCCATCACTTTTTTCGCCTCCGCCCTGGCGGGAGTTGTCGCCAATGTCGGCCAACAGGTGCCCTGCGGCTTTGATGGGTTGTACTGATACTGGGTGCTAACGCCTAATGGAAGCCGACCTATAGTGAAACGGCTATAAAACCTTCAGGCATAAAAAAACCGACAATAAAGTCGGTCTTTTTTAATATATCATGGTGCCCAGGGGCAGAATCGAACTGCCGACACGAGGATTTTCAGTCCTCTGCTCTACCGACTGAGCTACCTAGGCCAAGCTGCAAAAAACGCCTATTAAACCGTATAACACTCTGGCCGTCAAGCGTTATTGCTGATTTTTTACACATAACGGCAATTTATTTAACAACGGACAACGGTTCTGGCTGTGCCACCGCTTCCTGTTTACGCTGCTCCGATAACAACGTACCTCCCACCAAAAAAGCCAAGACGGCCAAATAGATCATTGAGGCGACATAGCGGGCTTTTTTGCTTTGTTTATACTCGTCCATAACCTTTCCTACTTATCGTGTTTATGAATCGTCTGGGTATTGGCGGGCAACAATTCGTGACTGGCTTCGTTGTCTTTAGGCAATAGCTTGGCAAACAACAGCCCCATCTCAAACAACAACCACATCGGCACGGCCAACAAGGTTTGCGAAATGGCATCCGGTGGCGTTAGGAACATGGCGATGACGAAAACACCGACAATCACATAAGGTCGTTTTTCCGCCAAATCCGCCGTGGAAACAAAACCTGTCCAAACTAAGACGATGGTAAAAATGGGAATTTCAAAACAGACCCCAAAGGCGAAAAACAAGGCTAGGACAAAATCCAGATATTTGGCAATGTCGGTCATGACTGTGACCCCCACAGGGGCGGCGGCGGTGAGGAAACCAAACACCAACGGGAAAACGATAAAATAGGCAAAGGCCACGCCGATATAAAACAGCAAGGTGCTGGCGACCAATAATGGCAACACCAGCCGCTTTTCGTGCCTGTACAGGCCGGGGGCAACAAATGCCCAGAATTGGTACAGGATGACCGGAACGGATGCAAAAACCGCAACAATAAATGCCAGCTTAAAGGGGGTAAAAAACGGCGAGGCCACGTCAATGGCAATCATCGTGCTATTTTTAGGCATGTGCTTGAGCAACGGCCCTGCGAGCAAACTGTAAATTTCATTGGCGTAAGCCGCCAAGCCACCAAAAACCAGCAATACGCATAAGATCACCCGCAGGAGGCGGTCACGCAATTCTATCAGATGGCTGATAAAAGGTTGCGGTTGCGCTGATTCTTCAAAATCAAGTTTGTTCATGGCTATCGTGTGGCTTAAGGTCGTCTTGCAAAGAATCCAGCGAGGCTTTTACGGTCTGCGAGGCATCGTTAAGTTCATTCTGAATGTTTTTCAGCTCTTGCAAAGCCGACTGCTCGTTAAACAACTGGCGCATTTCTTCGGCTTGCAGCTCGGCACTGATTTCAGCCTTGACATTGGCGACCATAGCGCGGGTTTTGCCTAGCCAAAAACCCGCCAACCGCGCCACTTTCGGCAACCGCTCCGGCCCTATGACCAACAGCGCCACTAAAGCGACCATGCACAGCTCAGAAAAGCCGACTTCAAACATGGCGGCTAGGCCTGGTCATTTTTTTTGGCGGTGACTTCGCCTTCGATGGTGTGGCCATCAGCGGCAGCGGTTTTGTTATCCGCCTCACCGTCTTTCATCGCGGATTTAAAGCCCTTGATCGCCCCGCCCAAATCCGCGCCGATATTGCGCAGGCGTTTGGTGCCAAACACCACGACGACAATCGCCAATACAACTAAAAGATGTGGAATGCTAAAGCCCATATTTGCCTCTGTTTGCTCTAAGGTGGTTTTGTTTCATTGCTGTCCCACCCCTGTCCCTGACGGGACAGCGGGCAGCCTAATTTAAGGGGTGCGCCGGGCCTTTTCTTCCAGACCGGACAAACCAAAACGCCGCCGAAGTTCGGCTAACACATCATCAGGATGCAAGCCTTGGGCCGCCAGCAACACCATACAATGGAACCATAAGTCGGCGGTTTCATAAATAATTTGTTCTTTATCGCCATTTTTGGCCGCAATCACGGTTTCGGTGGCTTCTTCACCGATTTTTTTCAAAATGGTGTCCAAGCCTTTGGCGTACAAGCTGGCGACATAGGATTTATCGGCAGATTGCTGTTTGCGCTCTTCTAAGACTTCGGCGAGTTGCGTTAGGGTGTTATTCATGATGCGTAGGGGTCATTAATGCTAAATAAATCAGTAAAATGAGCAGTGTGTGGCTAAAACAAAGCGTTATTTATAAATCTCATCTGGATTTTTTAACACCGGCTCCACCGCTTGCCATTGCCCGTCAATCAGCCGCCGATAAAAACAGCTCTCGCGTCCGGTATGACAAGCAATACCGCCTTCTTGTTCGATTTCCAGCAAAATGACATCCTCATCACAATCCAATTGGATACTGAGGACTTTTTGCCGATGCCCCGACTCTTCGCCTTTGCGCCATAAGCGGTTGCGTGAGCGCGACCAATATACGGCATAACCTTCTTGCACGGTTAGCGCCAAAGATTCACGGTTCATCCAGGCAAACATCACCACTCTACCATTATCGCTTTGTTGGGCGACCACAGGGATCAAGCCTTCGGGTGTCCATTGGATTTCATCTAGCCAGTTCATACTGAATATACTCGCGTAACAGTTGGTTGATACGGTCTTGATAATTAACGTTGTGCGTTTTGCCCAAATCGGTTTGCGTGCCGATAAATCCGCATTACAACCTCACTTCAATCCCACGTCCCTGCATGTGTTCTTTTGCCTGCCTGATCGTGTACTCGGCGAAGTGAAAAATACTGGCCGCCAATACGGCATCGGCCTTGCCGTCCAGCACGCCATCGGCCAGATGGTCCAGACAACCGACACCACCTGAGGCGATCACGGGTACGGCAACAGCTTCGCTGATAGCGCGAGTCAAGGCCAAGTCAAAACCTACGCGGGTCCCATCCCTATCCATACTGGTCAAGAGGATCTCCCCTGCCCCATAAGCCACCATTTTTTTCGCCCATTCGACTGCGTCTATACCTGTGCCTTTGCGGCCGCCGTGGGTGAAAATTTCCCATCGGTTGGCTTCGTCAGACAAATTGACTTTTTTGGCATCAATAGCGACCACGATACATTGCGAACCGAAGCGTTCGGCGGCTTCTTGGACGAATTCGGGGCGGAACACCGCTGCGCTGTTAATGCCGACTTTATCAGCACCGGCATTGAGCATCCGGCGAATATCGTCCAATGTCCGTATGCCGCCGCCCACCGTTAAGGGAATGAACACTTCACTGGCGACCTGTTCAACCACATGGACAATGGTGTCACGGTTATCATGGGTAGCGGTGATGTCCAAAAAGGTGATTTCATCCGCGCCTTCACGGTCATAACGTCTGGCAATTTCCACCGGATCGCCGGCATCACGGATATCAACAAATTTTACGCCTTTGACGACCCGACCGTTATCGACATCAAGGCAAGGGATAATACGTTTGGCTAGGCTCATAATCTCACTGAAGCTCCATTGACTGCCGTTCATCTTTGCCAGAAATTCTAATGGTAAAGATATTTTCACGGATATTGGCATCTGTAGTCTCCCACAATACCTGAATAAGCTGCTTTAATGCCAGACCACTATAGGTTTTATCCACCCAATCTTGTTTTCCTAAAACATCGACAATAAAAGAAGAGGGAATCATACCTGGATAAGCCTCTTCAAAAACAATACCGTCTTCAATATAACCCTTTTCGGAACACGTTCTCTTGAAAAGCTCTAACTTATTGTTTAATTCTTGTTTATCCATTCTAACAAACCCTCTGGATGGTATAATAACTCGATCAATTCCCGTACCGCCTCAGCTTTTTGCGAGCCAATCTCTTGGTAACGCACTTGTTCATTCCATGTACAAAGGCTCTTAAAATTAACGGTTGTAAACAGATAGGCGTGGGTTTGCATCAGTGTTTGGCTAAGGCCTTTTGCCACTTCAAACTTATTTTTCAAACCACTGAAAATCAGCAACCGCCTAATATCATGAATTTTCACGACATTCCTTACGCTGGCAATACTGTCCTTATCAGCCCCTTTGCTGTCTTCGTCAAAAAGATTATCCACGCCAAAATGTTGGCAAATTTTCATTTTTAACATCTATTCAACACTATAGCCTGCAAAATAGAACGCACCATCGTATTTGTTGTTATCACAAAGGATTTTTGCCTCGCTGAGCCGCTCATAAGCCAACGCTTTAATGAGTTGTGAATTTTTCATTTTAAAACGATTCGGCTAATGTTGCCGCCTGCGCAAAATCCAACGTCCCTTCATAAATCGCCCGCCCTGTAATCGCACCCATAATCCCCTCATGGGCGACTTTGCCTAAGGCATGGATGTCATCAATATTGGTGATACCGCCGGAGGCGATCACGGGGATGTTAATCGCACGGGCCAGTCTGGCGGTGGCCTCAACATTGACACCTTTCATCATGCCATCGCGGGCAATGTCGGTGTAAATAATGGCTTCGACACCATCGGCCTCAAAATGTTGCGCCAGTTCAATAACATCATGCTGGGACAGTTTCGACCAACCGTCAATAGCTACCTTGCCGTCTTTGGCATCCAAGCCGACAATAATATGGTGTGGATATTTCAACGCGACATCACGGACAAAAAGCGGTTCGTTGACCGCTTTAGTGCCGATAATGACATATTCAACTCCAGCGTTCAAATAGGTTTCTATGGTTTCTTCGTTGCGGATACCGCCACCGATTTGTACGATCAGATCAGGGTAAGCTTGGACAATCGCATGGACGACTTCGGCATTTTGGGGCTTGCCCGCAAACGCGCCATCCAAATCCACCAAATGCAGGCGCTTAGCACCCGCCGCCACCCACCGCCCGGCCACCGCCACCGGATCATCGGAAAACACCGTATCATCCTCCATGCGTCCTTGGCGCAAGCGCACACATTTTCCTTCTTTTAAATCGATAGCGGGTATTAACAGCATAACAAGCAGTTCCTTAATACGGGTTAGGCAAAAAAATGATTAGAGGTGTAGCCATCAGGCCACTACCCATCCCAATGCAAAAAATTTTTCAGCAACTGCAAACCGGCAGTTTGGCTTTTTTCAGGGTGAAATTGTACGGCAAACACATTGTCCTGGGCCAAGGCGCAAGCAAACGGGTCTGGATACTCGGTGGTCGCCGCCACGATTGAAGCGTCATCAGGTTGTGCATAATAGCTATGGACAAAATAAAAACGGCTGTCTTGGGCAATATCTTGCCATAACGGATGGGGGTGTTGCCGTACCTGATTCCAACCCATGTGGGGAACTTTTAGCAGCATACCGTTATGATCCACCAGTGCATCAGCAAAACGCACGACATGGCCGGAAAATACGCCCAAACCTTCGGTATGGCCGTTTTCCGCACTATCCGTCAATAGTGCTTGCATCCCCAAACAAATGCCCAGCAGGGGCTTAGTTTTGGCGACTTGCCGGATTACCTCGGCCAAACCTGATTCGTTCAGGGCTTGCATACAATCGCGTATTGCACCAACACCCGGAAACACCACACGGTCAGCCTGTAAAATCGCCGTGGCGGTACTGCTGATTTGCACCTCCACGCTAGGGTCGGCATGTTGCAAGGCTTTGCCAATCGAATGCAAATTGCCCATTCCATAATCAATAACAGCAACAGAAGACATAAATAATGCTCAGTAAAAAATCAAAGTGTACCCTTGGTGGACGGCATTATCCCCGCCATCCGTTCGTCGGCGGTCATCGCCATCCGCAGGGCGCGTCCCATCGCTTTAAAAATGGTTTCGGCGATATGGTGGGCGTTGACCCCTTTCAGATTGTCAATATGCAAGGTTACGCCCGCATGGTTGACAAACCCCTGAAAAAACTCACGGAACAAATCGACATCAAACGAGCCGATCATGCCACGCGTAAACGTGACATTATAAAACAATCCAGGGCGGCCAGAGAAATCCACCACCACGCGTGACAAGGCCTCATCCAAAGGGATGTACGCGTGTCCGTAGCGGTAAATGCCTTTTTTGTCACCTAACGCCTTAGCCACGGCCTGCCCTAAGGTAATGCCGACATCTTCAACGGTATGGTGCGCATCAATCTGCAAATCGCCGTGGGCGACAATATCCATATCTATCAGGCCATGCCGGGCGATTTGGTCAAGCATGTGGTCAAGGAACGGTACACCCGTGGTAAAGCTAGCTTTACCTGTACCATCTAGGTTAACGGTGATTTTGATTTGGGTTTCAAGCGTGTTGCGCTCGACTGTGGCGGTGCGTTGGATCATATTTTTGTCAAAAAATCAAGGTAAGGGGAGCTATAAAATAAACTGTTTCCATAATAATCAAAATAATTGCCTTATCAATTCATCACGGCTAATCAAAAAATGTTTGGCAACATCATTTAAAATAGCCGAAAACGTACCCACTTTTAATGAGTCATGTTGAGGAACAGTAATATGCTCGCCATTTTCCTGCGTTGTTAAACGAATGTGGCTGCCATTCTGGCGGGTAATTTCATAGCCAAAAGTAGCTAATTTATCCGCTAGCTCCAAGCCTGACAAATCACAGGGCAACTTCACGCTGCAATCACTTCTTCACGAACAAAATGCAAGCGGATAATTTTAGGCTTATTCAACAGCTCAAAATGGCAATCCACCGCTGCGCGAAGCTGCTGATACAAATCATTCAGATCATCGGCTTGGGTAAAAATAGATACGCCTAAGGCTTTGGCAATAAAACCGCCTTCGGGTGCATCTTCAACTAAGAATATAATTTCGTTGATCATCTTTCCCCTAATGTGGGCGAAGGGTATCGCCCACACCCGATTACAACTTAAAAACCTTAACCCTTAGCCGCACGCTTACGCTCGTTTTCCGTCAATAATTTCTTGCGCAGGCGGATGGACTTAGGGGTGACTTCCACCAACTCGTCTTCGGCAATAAATTCCAACGCTTGTTCCAAGGTCATTTTTTGAATCCGTGCCAACACTAAGCTTTCATCCGTGCCTGAAGCGCGGACGTTAGTCAATTGTTTCGGCTTGCAAGGGTTGACGCATAAGTCATTGCTGCGCGAATGCAAGCCCACCAACATACCTTCGTAGACTTCATCGCCATTGACCAATAACAATTCGCCACGTTCCTGTAAAGGATGCAATGAATAGGTGACTGCCTTACCCGCAACCATCGAAATCATCACGCCCCGCAAACGGCTGCCCACTTCACCCGCTTTCATCGGGCCGTAATGGTCAAACACATGATAGAGCAGGCCAGAACCTGAGGTTGCCGTCATAAATTCGGTTTGAAACCCAATCAGGCCGCGTGATGGCATCATATACTCCAAACGAATCCGGCCTTTGCCATCGGGAACCATATTGGTCAAATCACCCTTACGGTCACCCAATTTTTCCATAATGCTACCTTGGTGGATTTCTTCCACTTCAATGGTGACCATCTCGAAAGGCTCGCATTTTTTACCGTCAATTTCTTTGATGATAACTTCTGGACGGGATACGCCCATTTCAAAACCTTCGCGGCGCATGTTCTCAATCAGGACTGACAAATGCAATTCGCCACGGCCTGACACTTTAAATTTATCAGGGTCGGCGGTGTCTTCGACTTTTAAGGCGACGTTATGTTGCAATTCCTTATCCAGCCTGTCGCGGATTTGCCGGGTTGTGACAAACTTGCCTTCTTTGCCTGCAAAAGGTGAGTTGTTGACTTGAAAGGTCATGGTCACGGTAGGTTCGTCCACCGACAATGGCGGCATAATTTCCACCTTGTCAGGATGGCAGATAGTGTCAGAAATTTCCAGTTTTTCAATGCCGGCAAAGGCAATAATGTCGCCGGCGCGCGCTTCGGCCACTTCAACACGCTCCAAGCCATGAAAGCCAAAAATTTGCAGCATACGGCCCTTACGCTCGACACCTTCACGGTTGATAATGGTCAACGGTTGGTTGGCTTTAATGCTACCGCGTTGGATACGGCCTACCCCAATAACGCCCACATAAGTGTTGTAATCGAGACTGGAGACCTGCATTTGAAAAGAGCCGTCTATATCCACAGGTGGCGGGCTAACTTTGGCGACGATAGTTTCAAACAAAGGGGTCATATCACCACCGGTGATGGTGTGTTCCAAACCCGCATAACCATTGATAGCCGAAGCAAAGACGATAGGGAAATCAAGTTGCTCATCGGTCGCGCCCAAGCGGTCAAACAAATCGAAAGTTTGATCGACAACCCAGTCGGGACGTGCACCCGGACGGTCAATCTTATTGATGACCACAATAGGTTTTAGGCCTAAAGCAAAGGCTTTTTGGGTCACGAAACGGGTTTGCGGCATAGGGCCGTCAACCGCATCGACTAACAGCAAAACCGAATCCACCATTGACAAAACACGTTCGACTTCGCCGCCAAAATCGGCATGGCCTGGGGTGTCAACAATATTGATATGGTAGCCGTTCCAATCCAAGGCGGTGTTCTTTGCCAGAATGGTGATGCCACGCTCTTTTTCAATATCGTTGGAATCCATCATCCGCTCGGTGACTTTAGTGTGCGCGGCGAATGTACCTGATTGTTGCAGCAACTTATCGACCAAGGTAGTCTTGCCGTGGTCAACGTGGGCAATAATGGCTATGTTTCTTAATTTATCAATCACTTTGTGTACTCTGGGGGTTAAAAATAAACAGGGTTGCCCGACAAAAACAAGGTCTGGCTTGGTGTGTGTTGGGTAAAAAGGTGGCGGTTAGCCATAGTAATGTGTGAAACGCAAAAACGTAGGGACGCAAGGTTACGTCCCTACCTTAAAAACAGTGCGTTTTTAGCTTAATTTTGTTGCCAGGGTAGGCCATAAAACCGCCAGCCACCAAGGGTGCTGCGGTGCTTATCGCCATCTAAAGGCCCCTCAAAGCCACCTTCAATATTGACCAAATGCGTATAGCCTTGCGCTTGTAGGGCATGTGCCGCTTCCAAAGAACGTTGGCCACTACGGCACATCAATAATATCGGTGTGTCACGGTCAGGTACGGCTTCAAAAACACAGGGCACAAATTCGGGGTTTAACAACCAATCGGGCAATTCTTTCCAAGCGATATGCACCGCACCTATCGGGTGGCCAATAAAGGTATGCTCGATTTTTGCCCTGACATCAATTAATACGGCGGCGGGATTTTGCTGAAGCAATTCCCAAGCTTGAAGTGGGGATAGATGTTTTATCATGACCGTGGTGGGTAGGCTTTTATCAAAGGGAAGGCTTTTTGGCGGCTAAAAATGGCTAAAATGCATGATTGTCGGCGACAAGTCCACCTATTATCGCATTCAAACGGTCATGGTCAAAGAAATCTGCTGATAAATCTAAGAATAAGCCATTATTTTTGGCACTTAAACCCATCCGCTTACGCTTTACTCCGAGCCGGGCATAGTCACTTGCGGGCCTAACCATTCTTGTAAAAAATCCAAAAAGCGCCGAACTTTCGCGGACAAATATTTGCGGTGCGGATATACGGCATGAATATCCAAGGGCGGCAACGTATAATTTTCCAATACCGCTTTTAACTTGCCTTTTTCAATGTCCCGCCCGACCACATAAGAAGCCAGCATCACCAACCCCAAACCATCAATTGCGGCGACTCGAATGGCATCGGCGACATTCGCCTGCATCCGTCCCGATACAGTGATTATGGTATGACCCGATTCGTTCTTAAACTGCCATTTGTTGCGGGGCGAACTGGCCCAGTTCACCAGACAGCTATGTTCCAGTAAATCTTCGGGGGTTTTCGGAACACCATGACGGGCAAGATAATCGGGCGAAGCACATACGACCATTGACGAGCTAGCCAGTTTTCTGGCCACCATGCTAGTGTCATCAAGTACACCCAGATAAATGGCGACATCAATGCCTTCGTCAATCAAATCACCCGGACTACTTTGCAAGATCAAATCCACCGTCAAATCGGAATGTATCTTCAAAAATTGTGAAATCGCCCGCGTAATATGGCTTGCCCCAATAACCGGCGGCGCACTGATTTTCAATACCCCGCGCGGCTCGGTTTGCAAGTGCGTGACCGCCGATTCCATTTCCTCGACATCCAACAACACTTGCTGGCAACGCTCAAGATAAGATGCGCCGACATCGGTTAGACTTAGGCTACGGGTGGTGCGGTTAAAAAGCCGCGTTCCCAGGCTGCCTTCAAGCTGCATAATGTGCTTGGTCGCCATGGCCCTTGAGATACCCAGTTCGCGTGCACCACCCGCAAAGCTTCCAGCTTTGGCGACACGAACAAAAACATTCATACTGGTTAACTTGTCCACTTAACTTCCTCAATATCGTGACCATACCTACATACGCGTAACAAGCCTTATGGCCTGTTGCAACGGTTTGCAAGCATTATAATGAAACTTGTTTATACCTTTATTAAAACGCCAATCGTTCTCACAAGAAAATATTGACTTTTTAATTGTTTCTTAAATAAAAGCAATCCATTAATTGTTTGGTATATTGTATCTAAAATTTATCCCTGTATAGTAAGCATCAAATCAGTGAAAAAGCAATATTTACCGGCCGTATCAGGCACTGTATATAGATTTTTCAATTTTTACAGGAATCAAGCAATGAGCAACTTCAAGAAAGATATCGTGATCGGCCTACTGTTTGTTGCCGGCATCTGGAGTTTTATTTCCGGCCAATTTATTTTTTCAACCGTATTGTTCGCAACTGCGGCCATTTATAGCAACATTGCGATGCGGGCCCACCTAAAAGGTTAAGCCCATCCCCCTTAACAACCTCCTGGTGTTATACCTCAAGCAGCAACTCCTCATAATCTTCTGCTTGGACTTTCAACCTTCCCGTGTGCTAAACGCCGGAAGGTTTTTTTTGCCTAAAAAACCTGGGGCGGACACGCAGGTTGTACTGCCTTTTGCCATAACACATCGCTGATCGCACATTGTGGGGCAAATCCTGTGACCACTTCCTGGAAGATTTCCCTCACCTGTGCATAATCACCCGCTGCATTGGCTTTTTCTAAGGCACCCAGCAAACAGCACAATTGCGCCCAAGCGATCACCGGCTCTTTCGCCCTCATAATCCTAGGGTGGCTGGTCTCTGAGACATGGTCGCCAATCAACAGCTCCTCATAGAGTTTTTCACCTGGCCTTAAGCCAATAAAACTGATGGCAACCTCCCCTTCAGGATGACCCTCATCTTTGATCTGCAAGCCGCTCAAATGGATCATGCGTTTGGCAAGGTCCAGGATACGTACAGGCTCGCCCATATCCAGCACAAACACATCACCGCCCTGCCCCATGGCGGCGGCCTGTATCACCAACTGCGCAGCTTCGGGGATGGTCATAAAATAGCGCATGACGCGGGTGTCCGTAACCGTAACTGGGCCGCCACGGGCAATTTGTTCCCTAAAAAGCGGCACGACTGAACCTGATGAATCCAAAACATTACCAAAACGGACCATCGTAAAACAGGTTTGTCCGGTGTCTTCGTCCCTAATGCTCAAAGCTTGCAGTATCAATTCGGCAAAGCGTTTGCTGGCTCCCATAGTATTGGTCGGCCTGACTGCCTTATCAGTGGAAATAAGCACAAATTTTTCGACTTGCGCGGCCACCGCCGCTTGTGCGGTATGCAAGGTGCCAAACACATTATTGCACACCGCTTCCCCCGGATTTTTTTCCACCATCGGTACATGCTTATAACCGGCGGCATGGTAAAGCGTTTGCACTTTAAATGTTTTACAAATATGTTCGACCCGAACGCGGTTTTGCACCGAACCCAGCACGGCGACCAACTCCAGCGTGATGCTGCCAACCGTCAACAGATGTTCCAACTCTTTTTCTATAGTGTACAGGGCGAACTCACAAATTTCGAACAATATTAAAGCCTTAGGGCTTAAGCATATAATTTGCCGACATAATTCCGAGCCAATCGAACCACCCGCCCCAGTGACCATCACCACTTTGCCGCTAATGGTCGCCTGAATCAGCGTAGGGTCAGGGTCAACACAATAACGCCCCAACAAATCGGCAATATCAATTTCTTGCAAGGTGTCGAAAGTCACCTTGCCTTGGGCAATATCGGTCAAGCCCGGCATAGACCGGACATGCACCGCGTAAGGCTCCAGCAGGCGGATAATCTCGCTTCTACGCGCCCTGCCCACCGATGGCATGGCCAACAGGATATCGGACACCTGATGACGGCTGATAATAGGCCCCAAAAAGCTGGGCGAACAAATTTTTATGCCATTAATTTTTTGTTTATGCAGCCGTGTATCGTCATCAATAAAAGCCACCGGATTGTATTCGCGGCCATGTATCAGTGCTGCCGCCAACTGCACGCCCGCATTGCCCGCCCCATAAATCACCACATTTTTTTTCCGGCAAACGCCCGTACTGCGGATGCCCGGCAAGCGAGTGTGTATATCCGTCAACCACCAACGGGCGATAAAGCGGCTACTACCAACCAGTAACAACATCAACAAGCCATTTAACGGTGCTATGGTGCGGGGGATATTAGGGATGCTGGACTGATAGATGACAAAGGCAAAAATCAGCGAATACAAGGCCGTAGCTTGGACTATAGTCCCCAATGCCCTGATTTCTATGTACCTGACAATAGCATGATACAAGCCTAAGCGGATAAAAATGGGCACGGCAATAAAGGGGGCGGCAATAAACAAATATGGCTCATCGCCTTTGGGCATATACCATTCCCCCCACCGTAATGAAAACGCCAACCATAAAGCCAATACTGCAAACACCACATCAACACTGATAAGGATACCTGCTTTTTTTGTCCTGGACAGTCCTGTAAACCAATGCGCTACCCGTACTTTCACCCGATAATTTCCTTATATCCCGCCTTGAAAATTAACACCAACATTAACAATGGGCAATAAGCCAAGCCCAGCCCTAACACACCTGGTAAGCTACCACTACCCACCCACAAGGCAATCGGCAACAACCATGTTAAATTGATTATCACGACCGCCAGCGACACTGTTTTGTGGCTACCATAACACCGGGCCGCCTGCTGATAGGCATGGCTACGGTGTGCCTGATAGACTTTTTCCCTTTGGCATAAACGTCGCAATAGCGTCCATGTCGCATCGACAATAAAAACACCTAACAAAATCAACCAACTCCAAAAAAGCTGCGGTGAAAGCCAAGCCGCTTGTAGGGAAAAAATACCTAATACTATCCCTAAAAAGCCGCTACCGCCATCACCCATAAATATTTTTGCGGGCGGAAAGTTCCAATATAAAAAACCCGCTACCGCAATCGCCAGCACAATAAGCGGCTCATAATGGCCGCTATTCCCCAACAGTAAAGCTCCACCGGCACAGACGCTGATGGCTTCCAGGCTCGCTAGCCCATCAATGCCATCCATAAAATTGTACAAGTTTAACAACCAAACCAAATAAAAAACCCCTAAAAAAGTTGCTAGCCCAGATGAGAGGACACTATCCCAAACAGGCAACGCCGGTATCCCGCCCAAACACACCAAAACCCAAATGGCGGCAAAAAAATGCGCCACTAAACGCAAGGATGCGGGGAGGTGTCGCCTATCGTCAAAAAAACCTACTACGGTCACCAATGTGCCGGCTCCTAAAAAAGCCCATGTTTCACCTGTCGTGAACACATCAAGCCAGAAAAAAAGCGGCACACAAGCCAAAAAAACGCCCGCTATCGCCAAGCCACCGCCGCGTGGTGTCGGCAAGGTATGGGAACTACGGGCATTAGGAATATCAATAAGATGGCTAGTAATGGCATAACGGCGTAAGTGCCCCGTTAACACCAACGCCGCAAAAAAAGCCAGCAACAGTAAAATCAGCATAACCATCAACGGGATATCAAATAATACTGTGCGGTTTGATATAAAGCATCATCAAGACCCGTCCGAGGAGACCACGCCAAAAGCTCACGCGTTTTAGAAATATCCATCTGCAAATTGCCACATAAACGCTGCGCCAACCTGCGCTTACCTGCTAAAAATAACATACCTTGTAGTAACAGAATATGAACGGGCAACAATCGTGCGGTTTTGCCCATAGCCCGTGCCAACCGATGCAATAATTCGGGGGTGGATACATCCTCGCCATCGCTGACCAAAAACGTCTGGTTAGCCGCCGCCGGATGTGCCATACACACCATAATAACATCGACCAGATTATCTAAGGTAACTAAGCTGCGCTTATTCACAATTGCCCCCAAGGGTAACGGTACACCCTTATCTAAATAACGCATCATGGTCTTGAAATTGGCCTTGACCCCTGGGCCATAGACCAAAGGCGGACGGATAATCACCACCTCCATAGCCGTTGCCAAAGCCAACTGGCGCAAACCCGTTTCAGCTTCCAGTTTGGAGATGGCATAGGCATCAACCGGCGCAGGTTCATCATCAGCACTAAAAACCAAGCCTGGCACAGTCTGCTCTCCATTGACCTTAATTGAGCTGATAAACACAAATCGCTTCACGCCCGCCGCTGCCGCTTGCCGGGCAAGGTTCAACGTCGCCGCCACATTGACCTTACGGAATGCCGCCAGAGGATCAGTATCAGTATCCACCATGACATGCACCCGCGCCGCCAAATGCACCACCACATCAATACATAGGAGGGCTTGCCGCCATTCGGTATCGGCATCCAGACCGCCAATGACCACAGGCTTTGCCGATGGCGATAAAGCTGCCGAGCCCAAATCGCGGACAACAGCATGTACGACAAACCCGTTGACGATCAATTCAGCGCATAACGCCTTGCCAATAAAGCCAGTCGCCCCTGTCACCAACACATTATCCATAAATCAAGCAACCTGAATCTGTAACTGACATGCAGTTTATTGTTATATAGGGTCAAAAGCCATTATTGATGACAGAAACAAAATACAATAGGCTTTAATTGATGCCGGAGACAGTTGGGATTTTGAGGAAATGGCGGATAAAGGTAGTTGTTCGGTGGCTATAGCAAAACCTAGCCCATTTAAACTACCCAAAATCATTGAACGGTTACGAGCTTAAAAACAAAAAGGGGTTGGCCTTGTACAGTCAACACCAGCGGTAGCCCCATTTGTTAAAATATTTGACCGCACTGACCAGCATCACCCAAGACATGCGCCAGCTTTTATGCGCCGCCCGCTCCCACTGATGGATTACGCTGGCTTCAGGGTAATAAACCGTCCTATATCCTACTTCGTGGACTTTCCTGCACAAATCGGCATCTTCAAAATACAGAAAATAACGCTCGTCAAATCCCCCCACCTGTTTTAAAACAGCTGTCCGGCAAAACATAAAAGCCCCCGAAGCAAACGGCACGTCACAGCTAGTCTCATAACCCACATCAAGCATAATGTAAGCGTCCATCCGTTTTTTAAACCATTTTTTTAGCCAGACCGACCCCACTCTCCGTAAGGCCAAATCCAAGATAGTGGGGTGCAAATGGTTATTGGGCTGGAGGCTGCCATCGCTATTAACCAGCTTAGGGCATAAAATGCCAATATCAGGATGCTTGTCCATATATTCGGCAAGCAGGCCGATAGTCCGGCCATTAACTATAATATCGGGATTGCAGATTATATGATAATCACTGACGGTTTTGTGAATAGCGACATTATGAGCTATCCCAAAACCATGATTTATCGGATTTTTAATGATTTTGATATTACGATCATTTTCAGCATAATATTTAATAGCAGCAATTGTTGAATCTTGGGAATTATTATCAATAAGCCAAATCACGAATTTATTATGAATATCCGCTAGTAATGGAGAAATACATTCAAAAATTACTTTATAGCTATTATGGGTTACTATTGATAACGAAATGTTTTTCATGATTGATATTTTTAAAAAATTTCCATTAAAAGCATTTGTTTTTCAAAATATTATGATTCGCCTGTCATTAATGGTTCTATGAATTACTATTTGCATGAGAGTGGATTGTTTTATTACCCAATTTCCCTATTGTTAGATTCAGAAGGTATAACAGCTCCTGCAACTGAAAGCATCGCTTTTGCAGATCGTTCCCAACTCCATTTTGGAACGGTATCAAATCCACCTTGAATAATTTTTTGACGTAATTGAACGTCTTTTATCAAGCGTTCCACCGCATTTGTTGCACCCTGAACATCCCCTTGTTCAACTACTAAAGCGTTTTGTTCATGAATAATGTATTCATCATAGCCTGTTACTTTGCCAACAACAACCGCACAACCACAGGCCATTGCCTCCATTGGTGGCCCAAAAAAACCTTCAATACGACTCATTTTTAAAAAAATATCGCAAGAAGCATAAATTTGCCTCATTTCTCCGAATGGTACACTTTCAAAGAATGAGTCATATCTCCATGACTCCGGTGGCTTACCTGCGCTACTTACAATCCATATTTCGCAGTCGAGTTTCTCAATCGCAGCGTAACTGTCAGCTACACCCTTAAATGGAATAACAATAGGCCCTTCAAGAAGTACTCTTACTTTACCCAATCGTTTAGGTCGAAGTGGATTTCCAGGATAAAACTTCTCCATATCAATACCATTGGGCACATATGCTGATTCATGGCCGAATTCATCACATAACATCTTCTTTATCCATAATGCCTCTGTCAAATATTCACATGCTGTCAAATACGTTTCATGAATTTTTTGTTTAAGAGCAGGTTCATCAAAAAACCGACGCTCATCCGATTGAACAAAATAAAGCTTTCTTTGAGCAGAAAAACATTCCAGCCAGCTTACAGTATCCCAACCAGTTGCAAAAAGAAGATCGATATTTTCAAAAAGGTAATATCTTGAATCAGAGACATGGACAATTGGAATAGGATTAGTGCCTCCAGAAAACCAACTACCATTACCTATATTCCCTATATTTATTATGAAGACATCATGTCCCGCCTTAAACAAAAGTTCAGCGTGTTTAAATACAACAGCAATCCCACCTGAAATGCCAACACCAGGTAAAATAAAGGCAATTTTCTTCGGTCGTGGGCCAGGAGCCATATATTCTGACTGAACTTTTTCAAACCAAAAATTATCGCTATCTTTAAAGTTTAATTCATTATTGCCACTGTGTAGTCGTAACTTTGTTAATATATTTGGGACTGATTTGAAGACGGCACCAAAATATGCGAGACGAACCCATAATTCATGATCTTCCCGATATTGCATGTCCGTTTTCAAAAATCCAGCTTTCTCAAATAAATCTTTTCTTAAAATGACAGTACTTTGACAAGGAATACAAGAATCCAATAACATAACAAAATCTGCATCTGGGCTGTAAATGATTTGGCCATCTGTAATATCCGACATAACCCGCCCACCATCCATAATTGCTTGCCAAGAACCATAAACAACATCGGCTTGACCACTTTCCAATAAAGGAAGGCATTTATCTAACCGATCTTGGGTAGCCATATCATCGCTATCAAGAAAAGCTATATAACGGCCTCTTGCTTCGCTGATTCCCTTATTGCGCCCTCTAACGGCGTTACCGGAACTACATGGATAATTGAAAATTCTTACATTAGGTTCCCCAGAAAACTCGTTCACCACACTCAATGTCTCTTCTGGCGAGCCATCTGTTACTAAAATTACCTCTATATTACGCACAGTTTGATCAAGTGCGGAGCGAATGGCTGTCCGCAGCATATCAGTCCGATCATAAATTGGAATGATAAAACTAACAAGTATATTTTTATCAACTGCCTGAAAATTGTTTAAGCGTCTTGATGGCGAACGCTGCCTTCTCCATAAAACATTTATATAACGCAAAACACGCTTAATAAATATAACGATACCCTGATGACGTATGACCATCTGTGATCGCTCAAAAAGAAATTTAAGCCAAGAAAGCCTTATTCCCCAAATATTTCGCGCTCTAATAAGTCTGCGGGCAATAAATCTTAATGGTTTAGTGCAGCGCCATGAGTAACTATTTTCCATTTGATAAAATAATTTTGTTAATTCATCAAGCTTGTTTTTAGTGATTGCGTGTTCAATTCTTAAATCATCAATATGCCGATTGAGCTTAGATATTGACTGTACTTGTATGGAACTCTCAGTTTTGAGGCACAAATTCTGCTGATTTAGCTTATCTATAGTAATTTTTCGCTCATTTACAGCTAATTTGAGATTAACAATTTGTTGACTTTGGGATAACGTAACATGAAGAGAAGGCATCGCCACTTGAAAAGAATAATCTATTCTTTGTAAACGAGTCCCTTTTTTTATACCCCAAAAATACAAATCATGGCTTTCTTCACAATTAGAAAACTCGTATTTTGAAAATAATTCATCGACTGCGAAGGCTGTTTGTATATCGCTTTGTTCAAGATTTTTATAATAATCGGCCCATTCGCCAAACGCTTGCAGAAAAGGAGCGTCAGAGGGCGTGGTTTCCCTAGTTCCATGTTCAGGCCTTCCTGTAGTGGCGCAAGAAAACAATAACAATCCTCCCTGTTTAAGTAGCCGGATAGCATTATTTAATGTTAATTTGTAATAGGGATCATGTTCAAAGCATTCAGTAGAAATAACTACATCAAAAGTTGTGTCTGGCAATAGCAGTTCATGACCTTTAGATAAAATATCTACATTTTTGCCTTCTGCCAGATCGAGTCCAAGATAATGGCAATCCTCGAACAAATATTGATTATTGCCATTAACATCTAAAGAGCCTATATCAAGGACAAATTGATTAATAAAATATTCAGGGAATTTTTTTTTTACAGATAAACAAAAATCTATTTGTTCTTGGTGTGCCATAAACAGTTTTAAAAATATTTTCTTTTTATAAGGATTGCTGATGATTAATCAGCATAATGTGGGTGGCTTAAATATCAGTTGAAGCTATTTCTGCCAACAGCCCATGCTCCAACCTAAAAAATCGGTTGCAATATTGGCGGATTAAATCATGGCTATGTGAAGCAAACACAAAAATACCTACTGATTTAATCAAAGCTTCCATACGCTCTTTGGCTTTCACCTGAAATTCGGCATCACCTGTGCCGAACACCTCATCAACCAACAAAATATCCGGTTGGGTCGAGGTGGCGACGGCAAACATCAGGCGGGTCGCCATGCCCGACGAATAAGTGCGCACCGGTAATTGCAAAAAATCGCCTAATTGGGTGAAGCTTTCGATATCTTGGGTTTTACCACGGATTTCTGTCATCGACAGCCCCATCAAAATTCCCATACGGATAATGTTTTCGTAACCGGATAACTCAGGGTCCATACCCGCACCCAATTCCAGCACCGTGGCGACCCGCCCTTGCCGGACAACTTTGCCGCTGATCGGATAGTAAACCCCCGCCATCGTCCGTAACAACGTGCTTTTACCCGCCCCGTTATGCCCTATCAGGCCTACCGCATCGCCATCTTGCAAGGCAAAACTGACATCGCTTAAGGCAGTGACCACTTGAATATGCCCCGCCTCGCTTTCTATACGCCCACCCGTGCTGATACGCACCAATTGGTTACGCAAAGACATGCTCCGGCTGTTGTAAATGGGATACTGCACAGTGACCTTATCAAACGTTAGAATTGCCATTGTTATACCCAAAATGCGATACGATGATGCTGACGGTTAAATAGCCACAGCGTTACGCTCCAGCCCACCACCAGCATAGCCAGATGAGTTTCAACCACAAAAAGAGGCGGCGGGGAGCCTAACAAAGGATAACGGATAATTTCGATAAAATGCGAAAAAGGGTTGAACCAGATAATATGCTCGCTGAACGGCAGATAATTGGGGCGGTAAAATACCGGGCTAACCAGCATAAACAAAGGCATAACCATAGTCGTTAGGTATTCGATATCGCGAAACCTCGCCCCGATCAGGCCAAGGAATAATGTCAGCCAAAGCAAGTTTAAAGACAGCAGGATAAGGCCAGGCAAGGCCAACCAAGCAGTTAAGGTTATGTGATTGCCCAATACTAAGGCCACTACGAAAAAAACTGGCGCATTATGCGCCAGATTTATCAAATGCCTTAATAATAATTGCGCCGGATGGATTGCTAAAGGCAAATTAAGATTGCGGATAATCGCCGCTTGGCGGCTAAACAGCACTGTGGATTCCGTGATAATGCCAGAGATGAACTGCCACAAAATCAGGCCGGCAGTCAATGTCGGGACAAATGTGGCGGCATCAATATGAAACAGCTCGCTCCAAATGAAACCTAAGCCCGCCGAACCACCGGCGGTGCCTAAGGTTAGCCATAACGGCCCTAAGACACTGCGTTTATAGCGTGCCTTGACATCACTGAGCGCCATAAAAGCGACAATGCGGGCGCACTGAAAAGCCTGGGCAATATCGGCTATGCCCGCAAATTTTGAGTTTGATAACATGGGGTTACATTGGGGTAGATAATCACTTGGCCGTTCGGGCTTGGTACGGCGTTCCCCGCATTTTTTTGATGACGGGGACATGCAGACGTTTTTCCAGCAAGTCCAAAGTGCTTTCTATAAAACGATAAGCCCCCGTTTCATCGCTGGAAAAACCATTTTTTGAGCTGTTATTTTTTTATATAAAGGTCGGTGATCGTACCCGTAATCATTTCCGCCGCAAACGCAAAGGTTTCCGATAAGGTCGGATGTGGGTGGATGGTCAGGCTAATATCTTCGGCATCAGCACCCATTTCCAATGCCAACACCGCTTCGGCAATCAGCTCGCCGGCATTAGGGCCGACCATACCCGCACCGAGGATACGGCCCGTTTCCTTTTCACAGAGTATCTTGGTGATGCCTTCTTTACGACCCATGCTTAAGGAACGACCGCTGGCGGCCCATGGGAAGGCGGCTTTGTCGTAGTCTATACCTTGCTGTTTGGCTTGGTTTTCAGTCAAGCCCATCCAAGCAATTTCAGGGTCGGTATAGGCCACGGACGGGATGGTCAGGGCATCAAAACTGGCTTTGTGTCCGGCAATCACCTCGGCGGCAACCTTGCCTTCGTGGACGGCTTTGTGCGCCAGCATGGGGTTGCCAACAATGTCACCGATAGCAAAAATATGCGGAACGTTAGTGCGTTGTTGTTTGTCAACCGGAATGAAACCTTGTTCGTTAACTTCAACCCCCGCCTGTTCGGCAGCGATAAGTTTGCCATTAGGACGGCGGCCTACCGCCACTAATACTGCATCAAATAATTCGGATTCGGGTGCACCTTTGCCTTCAAAAGAGACTTTCAAACCTTCCGGCAGGGCTTCGATAGCGGTGACGCGGGTTTCCAACCAGATATTTTGATACTGTTTTTTGATGCGGCGGAACAATGGGGTAATCAAGTCTTTGTCGCAACCAGGGATAATTTGATCCATCAACTCAACCACGCTGATTTCTGAGCCAAACGCGTGGTAAACCGTCGCCATTTCCAAACCGATGATACCGCCACCGACAATCAGCAACTTTTTAGGGATATTAGTTAACGCTAAAGCCCCTGTGGAATCCCATAAACGTGGGTCATCGTTAGGAAACACGGGGATTTTGGTCGGTTGTGAACCTGCGGCGATAATCGCTTGCTGAAAGTTGACCACAGTCGTACCGGTTTCGCTTTGTACGCTCAAGCTATTGGCGGAGCTGAACTGGCCAACGCCATGTACCACCGTAACTTTACGTTGCTTGGCTAACGCTGATAGGCCGCCGTTTAAGGTTTTGGTGACACTTTCTTTCCAAGCACGGATTTTGTCCAAATCCAGGGCCGGCTTGCTGAAACTGATACCATGCTCGGCCATCTCCTCAGCTTCATGGATAACCAACGCCGTATGCAACAAAGCTTTGGAAGGGATACAGCCGACATTCAGGCAAACGCCGCCCAGTACGGGTTCGCGTTCAACCAAGACCACTTGTTTACCTAAGTCAGCCGCCCGAAACGCCGCACTGTAACCGCCAGGGCCGCCGCCCAATACCAAGACTTCCGCGTCAAGAACTGTTTCACTCATGTCTATAATCTCTTAAATTAAAGTAACAAACGGCGAATATCGCTTAAATTTTGCTTGATGACCGCCATAAATCGCGCGCCTTCGGCACCGTCTATGACCCGATGGTCATAGGTCAAATCCAGTGGCAACATCAACCGTGGCACAAATTCCTTACCATTCCAAACCGGCTGCATTTTGGCACGGGTCACGCCCAAAATCGCCACTTCCGGGGCGTTGACTATCGGCGTGAAGGCCGTACCACCAATGCCACCCAAGCTTGAGATGGTGATGCAACCACCCTGCATGTCGGCGGGCATCAGTTTGCCTTGTCTGGCTTTCGCACTTTTTTCTGCGAGTTCGACCGCCAATTGGTTGATGCTTTTGCTGTTGACATCACGCAATACCGGCACGACCAAACCATTGGGCGTATCCACGGCAATACCGACATTAAAATATTTTTTCAAAATCAAGCTTTCGCCATCACTGGACAGCGAGGCATTAAAGCTAGGAAATTGCTGCATCGCGGTCACTAGAGCCTTGATAATGAACATCAAGCCAGTGATCTTAACCTCATCCTTACCTTTTTCGGCATTCAGTGCATTACGAAAGGCTTCCATGTCGGTAACATCGGCCTCTTCATGATACGTCACCATCGGCAAGTTCAACCACACGCGAGTTAGGTTTTGACCGGTCAGGCGTTTGATTTTGCTTAGCTTTAGGACTTCAGTGTCACCAAATACGGAAAAATCCACCGCAGGAATGGCGGGGATACCCGCCCCAGCCGTACCTGGCATACCTTCGGCCATGACTTTTTTGACGAAGTTTTTCACATCGTCCTTCAAAATACGTCCCTTTCGGCCACTACCTGCCGCAACCTTACCGATGTCCACGCCAAGCTCACGCGCAAACAGGCGCACCGAAGGCGAGGCATGGGCTTTTGCACCCGATGTTGTTGGCACCAAAGGGGCAGACACCGCCGCTTTAGGGGCTGGCTGGACGAGCGGAGCTGCTTCGACCACAGATACCTTAGGTACAGGCGCGGTTTCCGCTACAGGAGGGGCTGAAGGAGCAGCGGATTCGGCGGCTTTTTCCGCCCCCTGCCCTACGGCTTCAGCCAAGACGGTGGCTATCAACGTACCCTCGGACACTTTATCGCCCGCTTTAATAAACACTTGCTGCACCGTACCTGCTACGGTGGATGGCAATTCCATCGTAGCTTTGTCAGTTTCCAGTGTGGCAACGGTCTGCTCCAGGGCGATGATGTCCCCGACTTTTATCAGGACTTCAAAGACATCAATAGCCGGAACGTTGCCGACATCAGGAACCTTAATTTCACACAACCCAGTCATAGTATTATCGGTCATATTCTTGTCCTTAGATTTAGATTAGCCACGGTGCTTTAGCATCTGCGGCTATACCGTATTTGGCAATCGCCACGTCAATCTTGACCGCATCAAATTGCCCTAAATCCGCTAAAGCCTTTAAGGCGGCGATAGTGACATGGTAACGGTCAACTTCAAAAAAGCGGCGTAAATTTTCGCGGGTGTCAGAGCGGCCAAAACCGTCCGTACCCAACACCGTATAAGGTGCGGGGATCAGGCTGCGGATTTGCTCGGCAAAAGCACGGGTATAGTCGGTCGCGGCAATGACCGGGCCGACGGCATTTGCCAGACAATGGCTGACATGTGGCTGTTTCGGTGGCTCGGTCGGATGCAGGCGGTTCCAACGCTCACAAGACTGCCCGTCCCTAGCCAATTCGGTAAAGCTTGGGCAACTCCACAAATCGGATTCCACCCCCCAATCAGTGCGCAACAATTCGGCGGCAAATTCGACTTCACGGAAAATGGTGCCTGAACCTAACAATTGCACACGCGGCCCGTCGCTTTGCGCCCCTTGGCGGAAACTATACATACCTTTAAGGATGTTTTGCTCTTCACCTTTAGGCAGGGCCGGATGTTCGTAATTTTCGTTCATCACCGTGATGTAATAGAACACGTCTTCCTGTTCGACATACATACGGCGCAAACCGTCTTGGATGATAACCGCCACTTCATACGAATAGGTAGGGTCATAAGACACGCAGTTAGGCACGGTCGCCGCCATCAGATGGCTGTGGCCGTCTTCATGCTGCAAACCTTCACCGTTCAAAGTGGTGCGCCCTGCCGTACCACCCATCAAAAAGCCACGGGTACGTTG